>DATEJD010000144.1:0-22597 GCA_035278325.1 Gemmatimonadales bacterium
GGCATGCCCCCTTCACTGCGTTCAGGGTGACTCGCGGCACGACTCGAGAGTTGAGTGGAGGGCGACTTGCCCTCACGCGCGTCGGCGCGAGCCCGCTTGATGGTCTCCTTCTCCGGCATGCCGTCCTCCTTCATCGTGAGATCTCGATGAGATCTGATGAATGCGGAGGCTAGGCGAGGTGACCGGTCGGTTCCGTGACTGAGTCACCTTCGACTGTCGCGGGTGACGCGCGAGTCAGTCTGGCTGTTCGCCTGCTTCTCCGTTCCGACCTCGCGGAAGGCGTATCGCCTGCCCAGCAGCGCGTCGTACTGCAGCAGCCGGTAGTCATCCACCAGTGCCCGCTGGTCGGCCGGCAGCGACTCCCGGCTCCACACTCGCCCGTCCGCGCTCTGCACGTAGGTCGACAGCACGGGAAGGCTGCGGCGCACCTGATCCGAGACCGCGAGCAGGCCCGTGGGCTGGACCCGCATCTCTTCCAGCAGGAGCCCGGCCAAGCCGTTCACGCTGAGCTCGCCGACCTCGGCCGGCAGCCGGAAGTTGGCCCACACCACCAGCGGCACCTGCCGCGTGCGGCGCGCCTGTTCGGCGTCGCTCAGGCCCGACAACCGTTGGAAGAAGCGCGACAGGGCGCCCGACGACAGCGGCGCGAGATGGTCGCCCATGATCGCGATGACGGTCGAATCCGGCTCGTGGCGGAAGTGCTCGATGAGCGCACCGATGGCCTGGTCGGCCACGTGAATCGCGTTAATGTACTCCTTCACCTCGCCGGCCGTATCGCCCGAGATGGCGTCGGTCAGATCGAGCGGCGAGGTCCGATAGACCCCGGAGTTGTAGGGCGAATGGGTCGAGGATGGAAACGCGAACACGAAGAACGGCCGACCTTGCCGCGAGGCCTCGATCACGGCGTTCACGACCGCGCGGTCCGACGGCCACCCGGGACGCGCGGCCCGCTCGACGCCGGCGCTGTCGTTGAGCCAGACCACGTGCTCGAAGCCGAGCAGATCGTAGGCCTGCTCGCGGTTGTAGTAGTACTTGGCGTCCGCCTGGATGGCGGTGGTCGAGTAGCCCAGCGCGCCCAGCAGGCGTGGCAGCGACGGAACGGGATGCCGGATGTACTGCCGGAAGGGCAAGCTGCCGTCGGGGAGGTGCACCATCGTCATCCCGGTGAGCACCTCGAACTCGGTGTTCGCCGAGCCGCCGAATTGCTCGGGCACGATGCCGTGGCTGTCGATCCGGCCCCCGCCGGCCTCCCGGACGTGCGGGATCGGATCGCTGGTGTAGTGCAGACCCAGATCGTCCGGATCCATGAACGACTCGACCAGGTACACGATCAGGTTCACGCGGTGGCGCGGCGCTCGCGCCGCGGCCACGGGTAATGACTCCGCCGCGTGGCGACGGGTCAGCGCCGCGGCGACCGCTCGCGCCGAGTACGCCGTCGGCTCGGGGACGAGCGCGGATCGGGCCTCCGACAGGAACGAGAGCAGCACGCCGTTGGCGCGCGCCTTTTCCCGATGCCAGTCTTCGGGCGCCCCGGCGGCATTCACGAGCCCGGCAACGGCGGCGTGGCGCGGCGCGAGATAGAACGACGCTGGAACCGCCAGCAGCATCGCCAGGGCCACCAGGCCCAGCGCGAGGCGCCGCGGCGTCGATACCCGCCATGAACCGAGACCGATTGCCGACGCGAGCGCGCAGATCCAGAGGACCACCGCCACCACGAGCGCGACCGTCGCGGCGGTCCCGAAGAAGCGGTCGAACAGGGGAGCGAACTCGGGCAGCCGAAGGAGGTCCAGCGGCTGGACCGCCGAATGCATGAACCGGATCTTGGCCAGGGTCGCCACCACGAGCACGACATAGACCGGCGTGACCACGAGCAGCGCCGCCGCGACGCGAGAGGTAACGGCGAACGCCAGAGCATAGGCCGCGAGCAACAGGACCACGTTGCTGGCCCATGCGTTGGGCTCAACGATGTCGCGCCGCAAACGCAGGTCGAGCGCCCGCCACTCGAACGCCGCGTCCGACAGGGACGTCAACACCGCCGCCACGAGGACCAGGAGCGCCAGGGCCAGCCACAACGAACGGGCCCGGTCGGCTCGTGCCCGCTGATACAGCCCGACGCTGTCCCGAGGCATGATCAGCGAGCAGGCCGGCACGATGAGCGTCGCCGGGATCACCCACTGCAGATAGAAGAAATGGTTCCACGTGTTCGGGCCGATCGCCCTCGCCACGGCGACCCGACACCCCTCGGTCGCGAGCAGCGCCAGCGCCAGGCTCGCCGCCACGGCCCGGTAAGCGCGCCGGGTGGAGCTCCCGCGCTCTCGGGCGATCCCGCTATAGGCCGCGCCGACGCCCACCAGCAGGAGCGTCCACACCAGGGCGGTGAGCAGCAGGCCGGGGAGCGCATGCCCCGGCAGCACCCCCCCGTGCGCGGCCCATCCGGCCAGCACGCCGATCGCAACCAGCGCGGCGACGAGCTCCCGCTGCTCGATCGCCTCGACTGGTATCCAGCTCCGCATCTCGGGCGCCTGCGACATTCGTGCTCCCCGTCAACGGTTGCCGCCCTACCCGATTCCCCTCAGCGATAGCCTCGACTCAGCCTTCTTTCGAGCACGACCCGCACGTGGGGCCGATGGGTGAGATAGGTCAGGACCGCCCGATACCCCAGCGTGCGGTGCTGCTCCAGGTACCACAGGAGCGCGTCGGCGCTGGGTAGATAGGCTTCGATGAAGGGCAGCGACTCGTAGCTTGCCGACACCGCGTTCACCCGGCTCTCGGCCAGGTTGGTCCGCACTTCCTCGTAGTAGCTGCGGAGCCGGGCGTCGTCCATCGCCGTGATCCCGTCGTCGGCGAACAGGTAGTACGAGGTGTAGAACCCGGCGCTCGTAAAACAGCTCAGCGCCCTCGGGTTGGGCGACTCCACGATCATGTGCCCGACGAGGCCACGCCGCCGAGCGATGCCGCTCAGGACCTGGCATGCGGCCGCCGCGTTGCTCGCGGTCAGATTCTTGAAGTCGATCCAGAAGTAGTGCTGCTCGACCGCGGGGACCGCACCGAGCAGGCTGTCCAGCGAGATCCCGGATGGCGGCAGTGGCGGGTGGCCGACGTCGAAATACCCGACTGCCGAATCGAACACCACGTCGATCTCCATGCCCGCATAGGCCCGCGCCATCCGCCGCGCGCGCTCGATACTGTCGACCCGGTGCAGCCATACCTTGACCGGGAACGCGGGGTCACGGGGCTGGGTCGGCGCAGCGAGCGGCGGGAGCTTGGGCAGTCGGGCCGCGACCGAGCCCAGCTCGAGCCATGCCGCCACCGCGACGGCCAGCTGCCAGGTGGCGATCGCCAGCAGGACGAGTGCCAGAGCGCCAAGCGCCAGCCTGGATCGAGTTGGCAAGCTCGCTCCGAGGGTTCGGTGGGTGGTCTGAGGGGTATGGACCTGGATGTCCAGCAGGAATGTTGCCAGGTGGGCGGCGCTTAGAAAGTGCCTCGGCGAGCGGCCGCGGCCGGCCGCCCGGGCGAAGAGCAAGGGTGAGAAGCGTTTTCCCGGCGTGCTCGCGTGCTCAGCGGGATCAGCGGCTCAGCGCGCCAGCCAGTACGAGACCTTCACCAGGAAGGTATCGTCCGCCCGCCGGGCGAACAGGTCGCCCAGGTCCCCGCGGAACGATCGCGTGCCCTCGACATCGGCCGAGTTCTCCCGGCCCTGACTCCAGACCAGGAACAGCGTCGAGCCCGGGCGATACTCCCACCGGAACACCACGTTCGAGCGGAACTGCTGGAAGTTGAAGCCGCCGGGATTGTCGGCCACCGCGGGGTCGCCGTAGGGCTGGTACCGCGCCGAGTAGTCGCTCGAGCGCGGATCGGCGATCTCGCGCACGTCGCTATAGGTGCCCTTGGACACGAAGGGCGAGGCGTAGATCTGGAGCGTCGTGGTGGGCGTGAAGGTATAGCCCAGCCGCCAGGTGAGCGCGAGCGTTTTCTGCGCCAGGTGGGCAAAGGTATAGTGCGGCTGGTCGGCGGCATCAGTGAAGGTACCGTAGTACTGGAGGTCGTTCCGGTTGTGGGTGTAGTCCAGGCTCAGCGACGTGGTGAACCGGGTGGACAGCTTGTAGTCGAGCTCTGGCTTGAGCTCGATCGTCTCCGAGCGCCCCTGGTCGCCGCGGGTGTAGTTGACCGACAGGTTCGGCACCAGCGCGTGCCGGTCGTCGCCCGAGATCTGGATCCAGGGAGAGAGGTACGGGTCCTGTCGGATCGCCGGGCCGCCACGCGCGCAGCGGTCGCAGAAGGTGGCCCCCACCTGGCCGAGGGTCCCGCCCATATGCAGCCACCAGCGATTGGTCCACTGGATGTGGACGTTGGTGTTGAATGCGCGCTCGGTGGGCAGCCCGTCACTGGTCCAGTACTCCCAGTTGTTGAAGTTCCAGCGCAGCGACAGGAAAACACGATTGGGCTGGTAGAACACCAGGTTGGCCCAGCTGGTCCACGCCTGCTGATCGGCCTGGCGGAGGAACCCGACGTCGTTGATCTCGAATCCGGGCGTGCGACGCTGGTAGGCGGTCTCGAAGTGGAGCCGCCGTCCGCCCACCTTGGCGAACCGGATCTCCTGGTTGGTCCCGGTGAGCGAGGTCCGGGTCGGATCAAAGGTCTCGCTCCCGTCGGGCCGCTGGTACAGGTGCACCGGGTCCCGCTGCGTCCGCGCGATCGCCGCGGTATCACCGGCCACGCGGCTCAGGTCGAGTGAGCCCGAGACCTCGTAGCGCCCGTTGAACCGCCAGCGGCCCACGACCCCGCCCGAATAGGCGCTCCGGTGGAGATACGGCTCGGTCGAAGCATCGAGCGAGCGGTTCACGCCCGTCAGAATGAAGCCCACGCTGCCCTCACCGCCGCGGAAATCCTGATTGCCGCGCACCACGGCGAAATTGGTCGTGGGCTCGAGCGTCGTCTCGCCAGGCCCGTTGACATGATCGGTAACGGCATCGAGGACGCCGATCGAGAAGCCTCCAGGTGACCGGCCGGTGACCTTGGCGGCGCCCAGAATCCTGGTAGCGGCCGGCGACGTCCGGTCGCCATAGACGTCGGCCAGCTGCGGCGCGCGGCCGATCCGCCGCGAATAGAACAGACCCTCGCCGGTGTTGCAGTCCACCACCACCACACAGTTCACCGTGAAGGTGAACAGCCCTTTTCCCTCCACGAAGAACGGCCGACGCTCCTCGAAGAAGGTCTCGAACGCGCTCAGGTTGAGCTCGGATGGATCCGCCTCGACCTGGCCGAAATCGGGGTTGACCGTGGCGTTGACGAGGAGGTTCGAGGCGAGCCGGTAACGGAAGTCGCCGCCGACCGAGAGATCCTGGTTCCGGCCGGGCTCCGTGGATTTGAGGTCCTGGACGTTCTTGGTCAGGACGTACGGCGTGAGCTCCGCGCGGCCCGGGCTGCCCAGCCCCTCGAGGCCGGTCAGGCTCCCGAACTGCGAGGCGAACCCCGATCTCGACGTGCGGTAGAGTGGCCAGGTGACCGTGGCGGTGCGCCGCTGAATGGCCCGCCAGATCAAAAGGCCGAACGTGCCCCCGCCCTTGGACGAGTAGTGGAGCTGCGACAACGGAATACGAAACTCGGCGGTCCAGCCGAGCGAATCGATCCGGGTGGCCGCGTCCCACACGGCATCCCAGGCGACGTCCTCGTCGCCATCGTTATAGATCGCGAAGTCGGTCTTGACCCCGGCCGGATTGACCGAAAACTCGAAGCCGGTCCGCCGGTCGTGATAGGGGTCCAGCATCAGCGAGATGTAGTCCGACGCGGTCTGGTCGTCGCGGCGCGAGAGCAGGCTCACGATGCTGTCGGGGTGTGGATCGAAGGCGCGCACGAACACGTACAGGTTGTGGTCGTCGTACGCCACCCGAGCCTCGGTCCGGAGCTGGGGCGGCGCTCCTTCGGTGGGCTTGGCCTCGAGAAAGCCATCGATCGGCGGTGCCGACTGCCATACGGCGTCGTCATCCCGGCCATCGAGCGTGGGCGGCACGGCGGCGCGCGTCGCCTGTACGCTCGTGGAGGTCGGAACCGGCGGCGCGGCGACCGCCAATTGCAATTGAAGGGCGCACAGGGCGCCAGCGAGCACGGTCACGGGAGATCCGTGGCGGGATTTACGGCTTGGACACCCGATCACACGAAAAGGTTGACGGACCCCCCGGAAAGGCGGACAGGCGGGAAGGCGGTAGGAGTCACCGGCGGACGGAGTCACCCTGAACGCAGTGAAGGGGGCATGCCCCAACGCATGCCCCCTTCGCTTCGCTCAGGGTGACTCCTACCGCCTGTCCGCCTTACGCCTGCTGGCCGGCGGCCCTCCGCCGGCCCCGCCCGTCACTCGTTCGCGCCGATCTGCCGCAGCAAGGTCGCCATATCGAAATAGTGGCGCTCGAGGCGGACACGCTCGCCAGACATCTCCAGGACGGCGCACGCCCGAACCTCGATTGGCTTCCCCGTCGCGGCGATCGGGCCGCTCGGCGTGGACAGCGGTCCCTTGTGGGTTCCCTTCCAGGTCACCTCCACGATCACGGTGCCGTCCGCGGTGGCACGGGTGTTCTGGATCGTGCCTTTCGAATCGGGAAAGGCCTGGGCCCAGCCCTTCCAGAGCTCGATGGCCTGATCGGCTCCGTTCACCTTCCGGCCGGTGGCCACCTCGTCGTAGACGAAGTCGGGCGTCATGATGGTCTTGGCCTTGGTCCAGTCCCGGTCGTTGTAGGTGGTCACGGTAGCCTTGGCGACATCGATGAGCGCCTGGGGAGAGACTGCGGTTGCTTGCGCCATGTTGTCCTCCGAAAATGACGACGGTGAGGACTCCCGGCGGGCGACAGAGCACAGCGGTAGAGCCGTTGGTTCCATCGAACTCGGGGGAGAGCGCGATGCCGGGCGGCATCGCGCCGCCAAGATTCACGCCCGGTCCGGGTCCGTCAAGCCCAGCGTCTTGCCGAACGGCCGACGTTCGTCTTATATCGGAAGGGAGGCGGTTTTCCGGCCTTCGAAGTTTCCGGGTCCCGGGTATGCAGCTCACTCTGCTCGAATCCCACCGAAGCGTCTTTCAGGTCACCGAATGCGCCCTCGTGAGCGTGCTGGCGCACGCGGGGGTGGTGTGGCTGGCCGTGTCGGCTACAGCCGGCGGAACGACGCTTCCCAACGACGAGCGGGAGGCACGGGTGTTCTTCCTGCTCCCGCCAGATCGGGTGGACGTGCGCTCGCATCAGATGGACCGGTTCCAGTGGGGTCTGCTGGGGCAGGATCTCGAGAATGGGCGGCTGCAGGTGGGGCCGGGCGAGTCCAGGCCGTTCGAGACACCGGCCCGGGGCCTTCGCGGACCGAGGCACCGCGCGGGGAGCCGAGGGCAGCTCCCGTTCGGCCCGGTGCCGCAGTTCGTGCCCGACAGCGTCTTCAGCGTGCTCCAGGTGGATCAGATCGTCGAACGATACGCGAACAGCGCGGCGCCGATTTACCCGCCCGACCTCCTCAAGATCGGCGCACAAGGTCAGGTGGAGGCCACTTACGTCGTGGATACCACCGGGATGGTGGACACCACGACCGTCCAGATCGAGCAGAGCGACGACCCGCGATTCACCGCATCGGTGCGTGATGCCCTGGGGCTGATGCGGTTCCGGCCGGCGAAGCGCGGTGGCCAGAAGGTGCGGCAGCTGGTCGAGCAGACCTTCCGGTTCCACATCGTGCCGCCGTCGCAGATGGCCAAGCAGGTCAGCCGGACGAGTCACCCTGAACGCAGTGAAGGGGGCATGACCAAACGCATGCCCCCTTCGCTTCGCTCAGGGTGACTCGAGGGCCCGCGCCGCGCCCCTTCGTTTCGCTCAGGATGGCGCGAGCTCCCGCACCGCCTCCCCCACGATCCCGACCGCGTCCCTGAGCTGACGATCCGACAGGTACGGTGCCGGCCCCAGCCTGAGGATCTCGCCGCGCGCGTCGGCCCAGACTCCCCGCGTGCGCAGCCGGCGCACCAGCTCGGTTGCCCGCGGTGAGCGGAGCGCCAGGAATCCGCCGATCTCGGTCAGCGGGCAGGCGCGGTCGCGACTCAACAACGCCGGGTCCAGATCGAGCGCGTCGAAGGCGGCCACCAGCACCCCGATCTGATGCTGGCTCACCTCCCTCAGCAGCACCGGCGTGAGTTCCTGTTCCCGGAAAAAGTCGAACACCTCGGCCGCGCGATAGTGACTGGTCGGATCGTAGGTGGCGCCGGCGAATCGATCCCCACCCTGGCCATACGCCACGCGCTCCGCGCGCTGCCGGTCGGCCAGCACGGTGAACTCGCTGTACCATCCCGTCACGACCGGCCGAAGCTCGGTCCCGGGCGGGAGGCGAAGAAAGCAGTTGCCCTCGCCGAGCTGGCAGTACTTGTAGCCGCCGCCCACCACGAACGCGTCGCCGAGATCTCGATCCGCCAGTGAGAACGGCACCACGTTGAGCGCGTGGTACGCATCCACCAGCAGCCGGCTGCCATGTCGCCGGCAGCTCACGGCCACCTCGGGCAGGCCTTGGGCGATCCGGCCGGTGTCGAAGAACACCGCCGAGACCAGCACCAGGGCGGTGCGATCGTCCACCGAGGCGGCGAGTCGAGCCGCCAGCGATTCGAGCGGCTGCTCCGGCACCCGGACGATGGCGAGTCCCTCTTCTTCCAGCCGGTCGAGCTGTCGGCGGATACTGTGAAACTCGCCGTCCGTGGTCACCAGACGAGGCCGGGACGCGAGCGGCAGCGCGGACAGCAAGCGCACCACCAGCTCGTGGGTGTTGGCGCCGAGCGCAAGGGCTCCTTCGCTGTCACCCATGAGCCGCGCGAATCCCTCGCGCACCCGCTGGGCCCGCAGGAAGGCCTGGTCCCACTTGTCGTCCACGTAGCGCGCCGCGTCGAGCCAGGCAGCCTTCTGGCCCTCGAACCCGCGGTCGGGCCACGCCTGGTGCGAGTGCCCGGTGAGCAGGAGGCGCTCGGAGACCCGGAACTGCGAATAGTGGCCGGCGATCGCGTTGGGAGAGGCGTACAGCGACGCTGGGTCCATGACGCCGGTCAGAGGTCGGCTCGGATGGCCCAGAGGTCCGGGAACAGCGGCTGATTGAGCGTCTTCATCAGGTACTCTGCCCCCGCGCTCCCGCCGGTGCCCCGGCGGGTTCCGATGGTGCGCTGGACCATCTTCACGTGCCGGTAGCGCCATTCCATCAGGCCCTCGTCCAGGTCCACCAGCCGCTCGCACAGCTCGCCGAGCGTCGGGTGGTGCCGGTAGACCGAGACCAGCACCGCCTGCAGCTCGAGCGAGGGCTCGACCTTGCGGCTCACGTCGCGCTCCAGCTCTGCGCGGGGCACCGGGACGCCGTTCGCGGCCAGGTAGTGCAGGAAGGCGTCCCACAGTGAGGGCGCGCGGAGCCGCCGCGCCAGCCGCTCGCGGGCCTCGCTGCCGGCGGGATACCGCTCCATCGAGCGCGGCTCCTTCCAGCCCAGCGCGTACTCGAGCTCCCGGAATTGATGCGACTGGAATCCGCTACCCGACTCGAGCCGGTCCCGGAACGACAGGAACTCGAGCGGGGTCATGGTCTCCAGGATGTCGAGCTGGGCGACCATGACCTTGAGGATCGTCAGGATGCGCTTGAGCGTGCCGCGGGCGCGGACCCCATCGTTTCGCGCCAGCAGGACCGCCAGGTGATCCAGCTCGTGCAGGATCTCCTTGAACCAGAGCTCGTACACCTGATGGATCACGATGAAGAGCAGCTCGTCGTGCTCCGGCCCCTGGGACAGCGGACGCTGGAGCGCCAACAGCTCGTCGATCTTCAGGTATTCACCGTACGAAGGCATGATGCGGTCTCGGACTGGCTAGGGGAGGCTTTGCGGCTGCTGAGAGCGTAGCCGGTGCGGGGCCCGCGCGGTAGGGGCGCCGGCCGGTCACCACCGCAGGGACAGACAGCTCAGCCCGCCGTCCATCTTCCGGAACTCGGACATGTCGAGTGGAGCGAGCGCGTAGCCCAGCTCGCCGAGCAGCGCGCAGGTGATCGGGAATCCCCTTGCGATGAGCACCGCGTCGTTGACGCGGACGCAGTTGGCCGCGTAATCCTCCCCGGCCGGAACGGGAACGACCTCCCAGCCGGCCAGCGCCGGGTGCCCGACGAGCTCCGGGGCGGCGAGGAGCCGCCGATCACCCAGCCAGGAGAGGCCGGTCTTGAGGTGCAGCAGATCGGGCAGCTTCCGAATGTCCAACGTGACCGCGCTGAAGCCGCGCTCCGCCAGCCAGGTGGCGAGCTGCGCGGCCCCCTCCGGATTGGTGCGCTGGGAGATGCCGATGAAGAAGTGCTCGCCTGCCTCGCACACATCCCCGCCGTCCACGGTGCCGGGAGCCACGATCCGGCTCAGCTCGGGAAAGCAGCCGGCGAGTGCGGGCTCGAGCACCGCCACCTCACCCGCCCGGCTCGGCGCGCCCGGTCGGGCGAGGATCGCGCCCCGTGCCGTTACGATGGCCGGGTCCTCGACGAAGGTGCCATCGGGATAGGTCGGATCGGGCTCGAGCCGGATCAGCGTGAGACCAAGGCGCTCCAGCGTCCGGCAGTACGCGTCGTGCTGCGCGAGGGCGAGCGTCCAGTCCGGTGGGCCGAGCGCCGCGGATGTGATCCCCGTGTCGAAGCTCTCGGCCGGCGGGCAGACGATGGCACGGGTGAATCGCATCGCGCGAGCTAACGCAGGCGGGGCGTGTAGCGGTTCAACGTCGCGTATGGCGGCGGCCACGGCAGCGGGTAACCCAGCTCCGCGGCCGCGTGGCGGGTCCAGTACGGGTCCCACAGGTGCGCGCGAGCGAGCACTACGAGATCCGCCCGCCCCGCGGCCAGGATGGTGTTCACGTCCGCGGCGGACGAGATGTTACCCACCGTCATGGTGGGCACCCGGGCCTCGTGCCGGATGCGATCGCTGAACGGGGTCTGAAACTGGCGCCCGTACACCGGCTTGGCCTCGGGCACGGTCTGTCCCGCGGAGACGTCCACGATGTCGGCGCCGGCCGCCACCACCATCCTGGCCACCTCAACGGCGTCGGGGGGCTCCATGCCACCGGGAGCCCAGTCGACGGCGGAGATCCGGACCGACAGCGGCTTGGCCGAGGGCCAGCGGGATCGCACGCTCGAGACGATCTCGAGTGGGTATCGCATCCGATTCGCGAGTGATCCGCCGTACTGATCGGCGCGCCGGTTGGTAAGCGGTGAGATGAACGACGCCAGCAGATAGCCGTGCGCCAGGTGCAGCTCGACCAGGTCGAAGCCCGCTTGGTCGGCCATGTCGGCGGCCCGCACGAAGCAGGCCGTCACCTGGTCCATGTCGGCCCGGGTCATCTCCCGCGGCGTCTGGTTATGGGGTCGGTAGGGGATGGCCGAGGGCGCGATGAGCGGCCAGTTGCCCTCGGGCAGTGGCTCGTCTTCACCCTCCCACAGGACGCAGGTCGAGCCTTTCCGTCCGGCGTGCGAGAGCTGAATCCCGATCCGAGCCTCGCTCTCCTGGTGCACGAAGTCGACGATCCGGCGCCAGCCGATCACGTGCTCGGGCAGATACATGCCGGCGCAGCCGGGTGAGATCCGGCCCTCCCGGCTCACGTCAGTCATCTCGGTCATCACCAGCCCCGCCCCGCCGATGGCCCGGCTGCCGAGATGGGCCAGATGCCAATCGTTGGGCATGCCGTCCTCGGCGCGGTACTGGCACATGGACGAGACCACCACGCGATTGGCGAGCACCATGTCCCGGAGCCGATACGGCGTGAACATGGGCGGCGGGGCCGGATCGAGCCTGACCGGCCGCCCGCTCTGCGTGGCCGCTTGCTCGGCGAACCAGGCATCGACTCGCTGGACCAGGGCGGGATCGCGAACCCGCAAATTCTCGTGGGTGATGCGAAGGCTGCGGGTAAGCAGGTTGAAGGCGAACTGGAGCGGCTCGGTGTCGTGGTAGCGCTCCACCGATTCGAACCACTCGAGGCTGGCCTGGGCCGCGCGCTGGAGACTCTCCACTTGCGGCCGCCGGCCGGCCTCGTAGGCGGCGAGCGCCGCGGGGATCGAGCGTTCCGCGCGAAGCGCCGCCGCGAGCGCGATGGCATCCTCCATCGCCAGCTTGGTGCCCGAGCCGACCGAGAAGTGCGCCGTGTGCGCCGCGTCGCCCAGGAGGACCACGTTGCCCGCGTGCCAGCGGGCGTTCCGCACTGTGGGGAACTGGCGCCAGATGGAGCGGTTGGCCTGGAGCTCGTGCCCCTCGAGCTCGCCCTGGAACAGCTCCTCGAGGTAGGCCACCGTGGCGGCCTCCTCGTTCTCGGCCAGGCCGCTCGCCTTCCAGGTATCCTCCCGCGCCTCCACGATGAAGGTCGAGTGCCCGGGCGCGTACTGATACGCATGGGTGCGCCAGAGGCCGGCGGTCGAGGACTTGAAGTAGAAGGTGAACGCCGGAAACGGGCGCGTGGTCCCGAGCCAGACGAACCGGTTGCGGCGCCAGTCGAGCCGGGGCTGGAACTGATCCGAGAGCCGGTCGCGAATCAGACTGCCCGCTCCGTCGGCCGCGACGATCAGGTCGGCCGCGGGAAGGCCGCAATCGGAAAGGCCGCGGATCTCCTGCCTCCAATGGATCTCGACACCGAGCGACCGCGCCCGGCCGGCCAGCAGCTCCAGCAGGGTCTTCCGCTCCAGGCCCGAGAAGCGGTGCCCGGTGGACCGCATCACCGTCCCGCGATAGTGGATCTCGATGTCCTCCCACCGCGCGGCCGCCGCGGCCATCGCGGCGTTGGTCTCGGGATCGGCCTCGCCGACGTTCTCGAGCGTCTCGTCCGAGAACACCACGCCGAACCCGAAGGTGTCCTCCACCCGGTTCCGCTCGAACACGGTCACCTGGTGACGGGGATCGTCTCGCTTGAGCAGGATGGCGAGGTAGAGACCCGCGGGGCCCGCGCCGACGATCGCGACCTTCACGAGGCGGTGGGCTCCCACGCGGGGGCGACCAGCCGGCGCCGGCCGTCGGCGGTGAGCGCCGAGTCGTCACCTTCGAGATCGAGGTGGTCCCACAGCTTGCAGGTCACCGGCTTGTGCACCTGGTCGAGGCCCTCGCAGTAGTTGGTGAACACGCAGCGCCGGACTTCATGTCCCAACCCCAGACGGACCTTCCGGAACCAGTCGGGGTCGGCCAGGCTCTGGCGGGCCGACGCGACGATGTCCGCGTCGCCGTCCTGGAGCACGGCCTCGGCCTGCTCGAACGTGGAGATCCCGCCGGACAGCACGATCGGGGTGTCGCATCCGACGCCTCGCACCGCTTCGCGCACCGCCCGGGTGGCGGGGCGATTCCGGCCGAACGGCCCTCGCTCGTCCGACCGCACGGTCGGCATACACTCGTAGCCGCTGGGCCCGGTGTAAGGGTAACGGGCCCACCCCACCCGCGGCTGTTTGGCGTCCTCGAACTTGCCCCCGCGTGAGAGCGAGAGGTAGTCCATCCCGGCGCGGGCAAACTCGGCCCCGAACCAGGCCGCCTCCGCTGCGGTGTTGCCGCCCGCGATACACTCCTCCGCCAGAAACCGGCAGCCGACCACGAAGCCGTCGCTGACCGCGCCGCGCACCGCGGCATGCACCTCGAGCGGCAGCCTCGCCCGGTTGGCTGGCGGGCCACCGTAGCCGTCGTCCCGCTGGTTCAGGGCGGACAGGAAGGAGGCCATGGTGTAGGCGTGGGCGTAGTGAAGCTCCACGCCGTCGAACCCCGCCTGCTCGGCCCGCACCGCCGCCCGGGCGAAGAGGCCCGGCAGCACCGCTGGGAGATCGCGGATATGCGGCAGCCAGGTGTCGGTCACCCGCTCGCGATCACCAAACTCGAGAGCTTCGAGCTCGCGGTCGCTCAGAAATCGCGGCCACTCGGCTGCGGGTAGCCGAGCGAACGTATCCCGGATGGCCTGGTCGGTGCCCGGCACCAGCGTGCGGTGTCGGTCGGTGATCGTCAGGAACTCGCGGAAGTACCTCTCCGGCTCGGGCCGGCGGCGGATCCGGAGAAAGTCGATGATCTGTATGAACAGCCGAGTCCGTCCACCGCTGGCCCGACGGACCGTTCGCACCAGCTCGGTGAGGCCGGGAATGAACCGATCATGGCCGATCCTGAGCAGCGGGCCGCTCGGCACGTCCCGAATCCCGGTTGCCTCCACCACCAGGGCGCCCGGCTGCCCCCGCGCGAAGCGCTCGTACCAGGCCAGCACGTCGGCCGTCACCAGACCGTCGTCGGTGGCGCGCCACGGCACCATGGCCGGCACCCAGGTGCGGTCCGCCAGCCGAAGACGTCCCGCTTCGAGTGGCGTGAACAGGAGGGAGCGCGCCGCCACATCGACGGTGGGCGGGCGCGTCGCAGGAATAGGATGCTTTACGAACGGCTCAGGGTGCCACATGTCTAATAATTGTCGCCCGCGGCCACTGCCGGCGAGCGCTGGCCGCGTGCCGAAGGGCGCCCGAGAGGGGCAGCCGCTCAACTCTCCTTCAGCAGCTCGGCCGCGATGATGAGCTGCTGGATCTCGGTCGTCCCCTCGTAGATCCTGAGGGCTCGAACGGCACGGTACAGCCGATCCACCGGGTGATCCGCCAGCACGCCGATCCCCCCGATCAGCTGGATCGCGTCATCCACCGCGCGCTGCGCCATTTCCGTCGCGAACGACTTGGCCATGGCGGCTTCGCTCGTGATTCGCTCCCGACCCCGATCCTTTTCGTAGGCCGCCCGGTAGGTGAGGAGCCGGGCCGCGGTCAAATCCGTCGCCATGCGAGCGAGCTTCTGCTGCACGAGCTGGAATTCGGCGAGTGGCTTGCCGAACTGCTGGCGTCTGCGCACGTGTGCCAGTGCTTCGGCCAGGGCGCGGGCGGCCATGCCGCAA
This sequence comes from Gemmatimonadales bacterium, assembly GCA_035278325.1. Classification (GTDB taxonomy): domain Bacteria; phylum Gemmatimonadota; class Gemmatimonadetes; order Gemmatimonadales; family GWC2-71-9; genus CAVVWJ01. The sequence continues at coordinate 14,880 of DATEJD010000144.1, forward strand.
GCGGCCGCGGCCACCGTAGGCCGGAGCCGGTCGAGCGTGGCCAGACCAAGCGCGTAGCCCCGGTCTTCCTGACCCAGGAGCGCCTCGGACGACACGCGGCAATTCTCGAAGGCGAGCTCGCCGAGCGGATGCGCCGCGCTCAGCACCTGCGCTCCGGCAAACCGAAGCCCCGGGGCCGTCGCTTCGACCAGGAAACAGCTGATGCCCTTCGAGCCCTTGGCTCGGTCGGTCGAGGCGAACACCGCATAGACGTCGGCAATGCCGGCATTGGAGATCAGGGTCTTGCGCCCATTGAGGACGTATTCCGGCCCTTCGCGCGCGGCGGTAGTCGCGATGCCGGCGACGTCCGAGCCGGCACCCGGCTCGGTCATGGCGAAGGCGGTCATCACCTCGCCCCGCGCGATCGGCCCGAGCCAGCGCTCGCGCTGTGCGGGAGATCCGCCCAGCAGGATGGCCGTGGTCCCCAGACCCTGCAGCGCGAACACTGCGTCGGCCAGCGGCGAGGCCTCGCCCAGTGCCTCGCGCATGAGGCAGCAGCCGCGGAGGTCGAGATCCAGGATCGGCTGAAGCCAGCCGACGGCACCGAACAGGCGGAGAAGCTCGCGCGCCTCGAGCCGGGCGGCCGCATCGTCCGCCGGCTCGCCTCGCGGGGCGATCGCTTCCGCCACAAAATTCGCCGCCCGGAAGGCCATGGCCTCGTGCGGCGGGTCGAGGAAGGTGCGGATGGGCCGGATGTCGGGCATGGCTAGTCGAACCTGGGCTCACGCTTGGAACGGAAGGCTTCGTACGCCTCGCGGAAGTTGGGAAGCTGCATGCAGTCGGCCTGCGCCCGCGCCTCCCATTCGATCGCGCTCGCCAGATCCATCGAAGCTTCCTCGTTGAGCGCCTGCTTGGTGATGCCGAGTGCCACCGACGGCCCGCGGGCCAGCCGGACCGCGCAGTCGGTGGCCTCCGCCATCAGGCGCTCCGCCGGCACGACCCGGTTGTACAGACCGATCGCCGCCGCGCGCTCGGCGGTGATGAACTCGCCCATCATGAGGAGCTCGCTCGCGTGCGACAGCCCGACGATCCGCGGCAGCAGCCAGGCCGCGCCCATGTCCGCACCGGCGAGACCAACCCGGGAGAAGAGAAACGCGATCCTGGCGCCCTCCGCCGCGATCCGGATGTCGCTCGCTGCCGCGATGACGGCGCCCGCGCCGGCCACGGTCCCGTTGAGCGCCGCGACCACTGGACGGCGGCACTGGCGGATCGAGAGGATCAGGTCGCCGGTGAGGCGGGTGAACTCCAGCAGGCCCGCGGCGTCCCGGCTGAAAAGGCGGCCGATAATGTCCTCGACGTCGCCGCCGGTGCAGAAGGCGCGGCCGGCGCCGGTGATGACCACGGCGCGCACGCCCGGCTCGCTGTCGAGGGCTCGGAAGGTGTCCCGGAGCTCGGTGTAGACCTCGAACGTGAGCGCGTTGAGCCGCTCGGGACGGTTGAGCGTGATGGTGGCGACGGCGCTCGCGGCGTCGACGGTGTAGAGGAATGATGCGGGGGTCAAGGTCATCGGCAAGTTCGATTCATTCCCCGGGAGTGATTCACCACGGAAACACGGAAGGCACGGAAAACAGCAGGAACTTGGTGGGTGTGCTGTTCACCATCGCTTTCCTCCGTGCCTTCCGTGTTTCCGTGGTGACCGTCACCAATCACAGGTTCCCCGCGTGCTGGCAGGCTGCCTACGCTCATCGCCCAACCCGCTCCGACACGAGGAACGCCACCGCGTCCGCACGTGCCCTAGAGGAAACGGTCACACTAGCGCGGGAATGATGGTAGCTACAGCCTGACCTCGTCATACATTGCCCGGCCGTCTCTACTCCCGCACGTTCCGAAGTTTCTGAGCTGTCATGGGTCTCATCGAGCATCACACCAATCGAATCAGCGAAAGTGTCATCGGAGCTGCCATCGAGGTGCACCGTCACCTCGGTCCGGGCCTGCTGGAATCGAGCTATCAAGGCTGCCTGTGCCACGAGCTGAAGCTTCGAGAGATCGCGTTTCGCAGCCACATCGCCATACCCCTCGAGTACAAGGGGATAAGGATCGGAAGGGGCTACATCATCGATTTCCTGGTTGAAGATTGCCTGATAGTCGAAATCAAATCCGTCGATAAACTCCTGCCGATCCATTCCGCTCAACTCATGACCTACATGCGCCTGAGCGGAGTCTCGTCCGGCCTACTGATGAACTTCAACGTCCCCATCCTCCCCAACGGCATCAAACGAATACTTCTCTAGCCTGAACCCCGCTCACCTTCCGCGCCTTCCGTGTTTCCGTGGTGAACTGACACAACGTGAACTCACCCTACGGTCACCTCACAGCACAGCCGTCGCCTCGATCTCCACCATCGCTCCCGGATCCACCAGCGACCTCACCTCCACCAGCGCCATCGCGGGATAGTGCGCGCCCATGCGCCGGCGGTACACCTCGCCCAACGGCTTGAGGCTGGTGCGGTAGCGGTCGATGTCGGTGACGTAGATGGTGAACCGGCCGATGGCGCCGGGTCCGCCGCCGGCGGCGTGGAGCACGGCCAGCACGTTGCCCAGGGCCTGGTCGAACTGCGACACGAAGTCGGCGCTGGCAACCCGCCCCGAGCCGTCCCGCGCGGTCTGCCCGGCGATGAAGAGCGTCCGGCCGCCGGCCGGCGCCAGCATGCCGTTGTTCCAGCCGCGCGGCGCGCCCAGCTCCTCGGGGTTGATGACGGCGAAGCGCCCGCTCATCTGGTCTCGCCCATCGAGGATCAGCGCCTCACCGTTGGGGACATGATCGCCGGCCGACACGGCCAGCGCCACCACCGCGGCCGCCACTTCCTCAGGCGTGATGAGCCGCGGCTGCGCCTCGGAGACGAGCGCCGCGGCCAGCGCCTCCTCGCGGCTCCGGCCGGTCTTGGCCGAGATTCGGGCCACGGTCTCCGCCGTCATCGCGGTGTCCACGAAGCCCGGACACACCGCATTCACCGTCACGCCGGTGCCCGCCACCTCGGCCGCGGTGGACCGGGTGAGCCCCAGCATCGCGTGCTTGGCCGCGGAATAGGCGGCGAGATACTTGCCGCCCCGGAGCGCCGCGGTCGAGGCCACGTTCACCACCCGCCCCCACTTCCGCTCGAGCATACCCGGCAGAAATGCCCTGGTGCAGAGAAAGGCGCCGGTCGCGTTCACCGCCAGCAGCCGGTTCCATTCCTCCAGCGAGGTGCGCGCGATCGGCATCGAGCCGGCCGCGCCGGCGTTGTTGACCAGCACCGCGATCGGGCCCAGCCCCTCGGCCTCACGCGCGAGTGCCGCGACGCTCGCTTCGTCGGTCACGTCGCACGTGACCGCCTTGGCCCGTCGGCCCATTTCCTCGAGCCGGGCGCGCTGCCGCTCGATCTCCTCCAGGGTGCGCGCTGCCAGCACCAGATCGAAGCCGGCAGCCGCGAGCCCTCGGGCCGTAGCGGCGCCGATACCCCGCCCCGCGCCGGTCACGACCGCCACTCGTCCCGCCGTCGAGCTCATCCCCGCCGACCCGCCGCGGAAGCGAGCTCGGCCTCCACCGCTTCCTCGAGGATGGCGCCGAGCGTCTCGATGGTCGCGCGACCCTCCTCCGCGCTGGCCTGCGAGGGATAGCCGAAGTAGGCACGATCGCCGCCAGCCTCCTCGAAGCTCCGCTTGCCATCTCGTATGGCGCGGGAGAGCGACGCGGGATTGGGCGGGAGCGCGGCTCGGATCGCCTCGCGCACCGACTCCGGACGCTCGGCCAGCACGATGGAGGTCTCGAACTGACCCGCGTGGCAGGCGCCGGTGCGGAACTCCTCGCCCAGCCGGGTGGCCCACGGCTTCATCGTCAGGTTAGGAAATGCCACCGCCAGCCCGATGTCGCGGCGGATCTCGCTCGCCGCCGCTTCCAGCGACGCCAGGTGCGCCGGGTCCAGGTGCGCGTTGGCGATCGCCAGGACCGCGAAGCCATGCCGGGCCAGGCTGCTCGCGAGGTCGACGACGATCGCCGTCGCGGTCGCCGGCCGGAGCGTCAGCGTGCCCGCGAAGTTCTGCGCGAAGCGGGCCGTGGTAAAGGGAAGCGCCGGCAGCACCACCGCGCTCACTCCCAGCGCGCCCAGTCGCGCGGCGCCGGCGCGGGCCATCGCCTGTGCGATAATGACGTCGGTCTCGAGTGGCAGGTGTGGCCCGTGCGCCTCGATGGCGCCGACCGGCAGAATGGCCGCCGACCGCGGGCCGGCCGCGGCTCGCGCCTCCTCCCAGGTCATTGCGGCAAGCGGCCGCACGATTATTGTGTCCTCACAGCCATGACCCACCTCAACATCGCGGACTACTTTCTCGATGCCCGGGTGCGCGAAGGTCGCGGAGACCGGACCGCGCTGCACACGGATGCCGGACGATTGAGCTACCGCGAGGTGCAGGCGCTGGCCAACCGCTATGCCAACGTGCTCAGTTCGGCGGGAGTGGCGCCCGAACAGCGCGTCATCATCGCCCTGCCCGACGGGCCCGACTACGTGGGTGCGCTGTTCGGCATCCTGAAGATCGGCGCCGTCGTAGTGATGGTCAACCCGGAGCTCAAGGCCGAGGCCATCGAATACTTCTTCGGCTACAGCCGCGCCGCCGCCGCGCTGGTGTCGGCCGGCCAAGCCGAGGCGTTTCGAGCCGCGGCAGCGCGGGTGGGGCACGCACCGAGGCTGCTGGTGGTCGGCGGCAGCGACTGGCGCGCGCGACTCGAGGCGGCGCCGGACACCTGGGACAACTTCGCCACCCATGCCGACGACGCCGCGATCTGGCTGTTCTCCGGCGGGACCACCGGCCAACCCAAGGCGGCGGTGCAGCCGCATCGCTCCTACAAGAACACCGCGGAATGTTACGCTCGCCACATTCTCGCCTATGGCCAGGACGATGTCACCTTATCGGTGCCCAAGCTCTACTTCGGCTACGCGATGGGCTCGAACCTGTTCTTCCCGTTCGCGGCCGGGGCAGCCAGCGTGCTGTTCGGAGAGCGTTGCACCGCGGAGACGCTGTTCAGGCAGATCGCCGCGCACCGTCCGACCATCCTGATCGCGGTGCCCACCATGATCAATCAGATGGTGAGCCACCCGAATGCCGCCCGTCAGGACTTCTCGTCCATCCGCCTCGCCACCTCGGCCGGCGAAGGCCTGCCCGAGGAGCTCCACGCGCGGTGGGATCGTACCTTCGGCGTCCCGCTGCTCGACGGCCTCGGGACCGCGGAGATGTGGCACATCTTCCTGTCCAACCGTCCGGGAAGAATCCGTCCTGGAACACTGGGCGAGGTGGTGCCGGGCTTCGAGATCAAGGTGGCCGATGAAGAGGGCCGGGAGCTTCCCGACGGCACCATCGGCCAGCTCTGGGTGCGCGGCGGTTCGCGTGCGCTGGGGTACTGGCAGCAGCTCGACAAGAGCCAGGCCTGCTTCCGCGGCGAGTGGGTGGTGACCGGCGACCTGGTCAAGCGCGACGCCGATGGCTACTACACCTACGGTGGCCGGGCCGATGAGCTGCTCAAGGTTTCGGGCAAGTGGCTCTCGGCGACGGAGGTCGAGAGCTGTCTCCTGCTCCACCCCGCCGTGGCGCAGGTGGCGGTGGTTGGCGTGGCGGACGCGAACGGCCTGATCAAGCCGCATGCGTACGTCGTAGCCCGTGAGCGCCGGGAGGGCTTGGCGGAGGAGCTCAAGGCCTTCGTGCGCGACCGGCTCGAGCCGTATAAGCACCCCCGCGAGGTGGTCTTCGTCGAGGCGCTGCCGACTACGCATCTCGGCAAGGTCGACCGGGGCAAGCTCCGAGCGACGTCCGGTGGCTGAGATCACCTGCCAGGTCGACCGCGCTGTCGCCGTCATCAGCTTCGCCAATCCACCCGTCAACGGCCTCTCGCATGCGGTGCGCGCGGGCATTGCCGCGGCGCTCGGGCGCGCCCAGAGCGACGGCGCCGTACGCGCCATCGTGCTCACCGGCGCCGGGGGCCTCTTTTCCGGCGGCGCCGACATCCGTGAGTTCGGCACGCCCGCTGGCGCGGCGGAGCCCACCCTGCTCCGGCTGATCGAGCTGGTCGAAGCCGGCCCGAAGCCGGTCATCGCGGCCATTGCCGGCACCTGCCTGGGCGGCGGGCTCGAGCTTGCGCTCGCCGCCCACTATCGCGTTGCCGCCGCCGATGCCAGGCTCGGCCTGCCGGAGGTCAAGCTCGGTCTCATCCCGGGAGCGGGAGGGACCCAGCGCCTGCCGCGGCTAGTGGGGGCGGAACGGGCACTCGAGATGATCGTGGGCGGTGAGTCGGTGGCCGCGTCGGCGCTGGCGAACACCCCGCTGTTGAATCGCGTGGTAGACCGTGAACCCGTCCCCGCGGCCATCGAGCTCGCGAAGTCTGCGCCGGTCGCAAGCCGGTGCCCACCCCCAAGAACCCGCGACGTTTCGCTCGACGAGCCCCGGCTGTCGGCACTCTGTGAGGCGGTCCGAGCCGGACTTCCCTCGGAGCGCCCACCGCTCCCAGCGCCGCGCCGCGCCGTGGACGCGGTCGAGGCCGCCGCCCTGCCGTTCGACCAGGGCCTCGCGATCGAGCGGCGCGCCTTCCTCGAGCTCGTGGCTAGCCCTGAGTCGCGCGGACTCCGACACGCCTTCTTCGCCGAGCGCGCGGCCGCCAAGGTGGATGGAATCACGCCCGCCACGCCAATCCGGCCGCTCGGACAGGCCGCGGTCATCGGCGCGGGCACCATGGGCGCGGGGATCGCCGTCGCCCTGCTCGACGCGGGTCTGCCCGTCTGGCTGCTGGAGCAGGACCAGGCGGCGCTCGATCGAGGCCGCGAGCGCATCGCCGGTATCTATGACGGCCAGGTGAAGAAGGGAAAGCTGGCGGCGGAGGAGCGCGATCGCCGGCTGGGGCGGCTTCAGCCCACCCTCTCGTTCCAGAGCCTGGGCCAGACCGACGTGGTGATCGAGGCCGTCTTCGAGTCGATGGACGTCAAGCGAGCGGTCTTCCTCCAGCTCGACCGGGTGATGAAGCCTGGCGCCGTCCTCGCGACCAACACCTCCACGCTAGACGTCGATGCGATCGCCGCATTCACCCGGCGGCCGTCCGACGTGCTTGGCCTCCATTTCTTCAGCCCCGCCAACGTGATGCGGCTGCTCGAGGTGGTGCGGGGCCGGGCCACCGCGCCCGAAGTGCTGGCCACCGCGCTCGCGCTGGGCAAGGCGCTCCGCAAGGTGACCGTGGTCGCGGGCGTGTGCGACGGGTTCATCGGGAACCGCATGCTCGAGGGGTACACCAAGCAGGCCTGGTACCTGGTGGAGGAAGGCGCGACCCCCGAACAGGTGGACCAGGCGATCGAGGCGTTCGGCTTCGCCATGGGCCCGTTCCGGGTCGGCGACCTGGTGGGTCACGACGTGAGCCTGGCGATCCGGCGCCACCGCCGCGCCGTGCGGCCCTCCTACGTGAGCTCCACCTTGCCCGACAAGCTCTGCGCCCTGGGGCGCCTGGGTCAGAAGACCGGTGGGGGCTGGTATGACTACCCCGAGGGCCCTCGGCGACCGGTACCGTCTCCCGCAGCGAACCGGCTCATTACGGAGCACCGTGCGGAGCTTGGGCTCATCCCGCGTCCCGTGAACGAAGGCGAGATCGTCGATCGGCTGGTGTACGCCCTGGTGAACGAGGGAGCGCGGATTCTGGAGGAAGGCATCGCCGCCCGGGCGAGCGACATCGATGTC
>DATEJD010000145.1:0-2962 GCA_035278325.1 Gemmatimonadales bacterium
CCCTGCGGGCTGCGCCGTCGTAATCCACGAGGCTCGCCAGCGCCGCGAGCGTCGCTGCGCGCTCGGCCAGCCACAGGTGGCCGAACCTGGCCCAGGCCCGGTCGTGTCGTTCCCCGGTGAAGCTGCGTCCGCAGCGGGGACAGCGGTGCGACGTCGGGCTCCAGGGATCGAACTCGAGCGCGGCGCCGTCGTCGGGGCACACGCCGCCGTCGGCCGAGAGCAAGGCCTTGTGCCGAGGGATGACGAAGGGGCGCCCGAGCAGCGGCGCCGCCCGTTCGGCCAGCCGGCGCGCGAGCGCGGCGAGATCGGGCGAGGCGGCGATCTGCTCGCGCCGGACGTCGAGGTCGGCGGCCGTCAGCACGCTCGTACTCCCGCAACCGACCAGCGGACGGGCAGGATGGTCATGTCGAGCCCGTCCGCGGCGGCAATTGCTGGCGTGGGATCGTCGGGTCCCAGGAAGAACATGCAGCCGCCGGCCCCCGAGCCGGCGGCCTTGCCACCCAATGCTCCGGAATCCCGCATCGCCCGGGCGAGCCGGTCCATGAGCGGCGTACACATGCCGGGATCGAGCGTCTGCTGGTGTCGCCAGTTGGCATCGAGCAGGCCGCCGACCGCGGCGAGATCGCCGCGCCGAAGCGCGTCGGCCATCCGGTCGGCCACGTCGACGAGGCCGTGTAGCGCGCGGGTCACGGCCCGCTCGCCCCTCTCGTAGGCCTGCATGACGCGGCTGATGGTAGCGCCCGAGAAACGCGAGGCGCCGGTGTAGACCAGCACCATGCGCCGCTCGAGTTCCGCCAGGAAGTCGGGGTCGAGCGCGAGCGGCTCCACCGTGGCGTCGGGGTCGCGGAAGCTCAGGCGCAGGAAGCCGCCGAAGGCGGCCGCGAACTGATCCTGGCGTCCGCCCGGGATGCCGGCCTCCACGCCCTCGAGGTGACACGCGAGCCGGGCGATCTCACCCACGCCGAGCACCTCGTTCCGCGCCGCGGCCAGCGCGGCCACCAGCGCCACGTCGAGCGCGCCGGAGCTCCCGAGTCCCGACCCCGCCGGCGCGTCCGAGCGCGTGGTCAGCGCGCAGGGACCCACGGGCAGCATGCGAAGTCCGGCCTGGAGGAGAGAGAGCGGACCGGTGGGATCGAGCGCGGCGTCATCCGGCAGGTCGAGCGTGGCCCCCAGGTCTTCGGCCACGAGCCGGAGTCCACTCCCGCCCGGGCGCACCTCGGCGTGGCCGCAGAGCCCGATGGCCGCGGCGACCACCACGCCGCCCTCACGGGTGGAAAACGGCGGCACGTCGGTCCAGCCGCCCGCGAAGTCGAGCCGCACCGGCGCCGCGGCGCGGAATACCGTCATTGGTGGAATACCGTCATTGGCGGAAGATCTTCGTTGGGAAAACAACCTCGTCGCAGAACACCGTCATCGCCCGACCCACCAATCGTGCACGGTAGGAAGCTCGCCCCGCAGATCCATGACGACCCCGTGCACCCGGCGATTCATTCCCTGCAGGCCTCGCGCGTGATAGAGCACGACCACCGGGAGCGAGTCGGCGAACATGCGCTGCGCCGCCGCGGGATCGGCCGGCGCGGTGAGTCCGGCCACGCTCGCGAGCGGCCCCAGGTACGCCAGACCTGCGTCGCCGGTCACGCCAAGCACGGCCGCGTCGAAGTCGTGCGCGGGCCCGTACACCCGACCCAGGAACGCCGACAGCTCGAGCTGGCGGATGTCGACGGTCATGCCCGCCGTCCGCAGCCTCGCCTGCACCATCTGCTCCAGCGGCGCCTCGCCGCTCCCGACCGTGAGCAGCTCGAAGCGGAGCGGCGGCCCGGAGACGGGTGAGGCCGTCGCCGAAGCCACCGGAACATAGCCGGGGACGTCGGGCGGCACCGGCGTGCGGGCCGGCGTGCCATAGCCGTAGAGATAGCCCTCTACGATCTCGCGGCGGTCGATTGCCCCGTCCACCCGGCGCCGGGCCGAGAGATCGTTGAACGGCGCGCGCCGGGTGTTGAGCGCGATGACATAGGTGAAGAGCAGCGGATAGCTCAACAGGGCGAGGTCGGGATCGCGGGCCACGAAGGTCGCGTGGGCCGGCTGGATCCCGGCGAAGTCGAGCTCGCCGGCGGTGAGCGCGGCCAGCTTGGTGGCGGGCTCGTCCACCACGACGACGATGAAGCGCTCGAGCTTGGGCGGGCCGCCGAGGGCGGCGGGGAAATCCCGATTGGCCGTGAAGACCCAGCGGCGGTTAGGCTCGTGGGCCACGAAGCGGAACGGGCCGTTCCCCACCGGATGCTCGTTCCACGAGGCCTGGCGCAGCCGGTCGCGCGGCACCGAGTCGAGCAGGTGCGCCGGCGCGATCGCGAGGTCCGTGAGAACGTCGGGAAAGCGGGGCACCGGCGCACCGAAGTGGAGGGCGACCGTCGAATCGTCGGGTGTCTCCACCCGCTCCAGCTGCGCGAGCTCGCCCGACCGCGGGTATCCCACGACCGGATCACGCGCGGCCTCGAGGGTCCAGCGAACATCCCGTGCCGTAGTCGGCGCCCCATCCGCCCACCGCACCCCCATCACCAGGTGCAGCAGCAGCGTCCGCCGATCTCCCGACCACTCCCACCCGCGTGCCAGATACGGCCGAGGCACCAGCGCCGAATCGTATCGCGCCAGCGTGGTGAGCAACACGTACCGCTGCACCTGCCGGGCGAGCGGGTGGAGGGTCACGAGCGGGTTCATGCTCTGGAGGTCGGCCCCGGACGCGAACAGGACCGTTGCACCGCGGCGCGCCGCCGTCGGCTGGCAGCCGCCGAGGAGCAGGAGCGCCGCTAGGAGAGCGCGTGAGGGCACGATAGGACGATAAGGCGATAGGGCGATAGGGCGATAGGGCGGTGGTCGGACGGTCGGACGGTCGGACGGTCGGACGGTCGGACGGTCGGACGGTCGGACGGTCGGACGGTCGGACGGTCGGACGGTCGGACGGTCG
>DATEJD010000146.1:0-29449 GCA_035278325.1 Gemmatimonadales bacterium
TCCAGGGTGACTCACCTCCAGGGTGACTCACCTCCAGGGTGACTCACCTCCCGCTCACCGCTCACCGCTCACCGTCATATTGTCGACCATGGCCGCCCCGAACTCGCTGGTCTTGAGCAGCGTGGCGCCCGTCATCAGGCGCTCGAAGTCGTAGGTCACCCGCTTCTGGGCGATGGTCTTCTCGAGCGACGCGATGATCAGGTCGGCCGCCTCGTGCCAGCCCATGTGGCGGAACATCATCTCGCCCGAGAGGATCACCGAGCCGGGGTTGACCTTGTCCTGGCCGGCGTACTTGGGGGCGGTGCCGTGGGTGGCCTCGAACACGGCGTGGCCGGTGATGTAGTTGATGTTGGCGCCGGGCGCGATGCCGATGCCGCCTACCTGTGCGGCCAGGGCGTCGGAGATGTAATCGCCGTTCAGGTTCATGGTGGCGATCACGCTGTACTCGCGCGGGCGGGTCAGGATCTGCTGGAGGAACGCGTCGGCAATCACGTCCTTGACCACGACCCCCGACGGCAGGCGGCACCAGGGGCCGCCGTCGATCTCGACGGCGCCGTACTCCTCACGGGCGAGCTGATAACCCCAGTCGCGGAAGCCGCCCTCGGTGAACTTCATGATGTTGCCCTTGTGCACCAGCGTCACGCTGGGAAGCTTCCGGGCAATGGCGTAGTCGAGCGCGGCGCGGATGAGGCGCTTGGATCCTTCCTCCGACACCGGCTTGATGCCGATGGCGCTGGAGCCGGGAAAGCGGATGGTCTGCGCGCCCATCTGCTGCTGAAGGAAGTCGATGACCCGCCGCGCCTCGTCGCTCCGCGCCTTGTACTCGATGCCGGCGTAGATGTCCTCGGTGTTCTCCCGGAAGATGATCATGTCCACATCCTGGGGCGCCTTGACCGGGGACGGCACGCCTTCGAACCACCGCACCGGACGCACGCAGGCGTAGAGGTCGAGCTTCTGGCGCAGGGCCACGTTGAGCGAGCGGAAGCCACCGCCTACCGGCGTGGTGAGCGGGCCCTTGATGGCGACGAGGTAATGATCGATGGCGGCGAGCGTCTCGTCGGGCAGCCAGCTGTTGAGCTGGTTCTTGGCCTTTTCGCCGGCGAGCACCTCGAGCCAGGCGACGCGCCGCCGGCCTCCATAGGCGCGCTCCACCGCGCCGTCGAACACGTGTTGGGAGGCGCGCCAGATGTCGGGGCCGGTGCCGTCGCCTTCGATGAAGGGGATCACGGGATGGGTGGGCACCTGGAGGCGCCCCTCCCGCATGGTGATGGCGTCGCCCTGGGTGGAGACTGTCATGAGAGAGTTCCTTCGGACGGACTGAATGAGCGCGATCGGCGCTGAGACGACGCTGAATCTGCCCGCGTGCCCCGAGATCGGCAACCGAGCCGTCGAGGCGATCCACGCCGCCTATGACCGCTACGCCCGGGGATTCGAGGAGATCACCCGCCGCGCCCGCGAGCGGTTCGAGCGGCGCGACTGGCTGGGCGCCCAGGCCGACGCGACCGAGCGGCTGGCGCTCTATCGCACGCACGTCGACGGCGCGGTGGCCGACGTGCACGACATCCTGCAGGATGCGGTGATGGAGCGGACGCTCTGGGCGGCGATGCGGACCCGGCACGCCGTCGGCGCCCATCGCCGGCCGGACGCGGAGCTGGCGCAGACCTTCTTCAACTCGGTGACCCGCCGGGTGTTCAGCACCGTGGGGGTGGACGCGGCCATCGAGTACCTGGATCCCTTCGTTCCGCTGCCCGACCCCGACGCCGAGCCGCTGTTCGACCGCCATCGGGTGGATGCAGTGGACGCGGATCTCATCCGCCGGATCCTCGAGCGCTATCCCTGGTCGGTCCCCTGGGCGTCGCTCGAGCGCGACGCGGCCACCGTCGCCCGCCTCGTGGCCGAGGCGGTCGACGGCCTCCCCGGTGCGGGGCCGGTCGAGCTCGATGTGCTCCGCCCGGTGTTCTACCGGAACAAGGGAGCCTATGTGGTGGGCCGGATCCGGCGGGACGACACGACGCTCCCGCTGGTCCTGCCGCTCCTCCGCGCCGAGCGCGGCATCGTGGTGGACGCGGTGCTCACGACCCCCAACGAGGCCAGCATCGTGTTCGGGTTCAGCTGGTCGTATTTCCGGGTGGACGTCGAGCGCCCGCGCGAGCTGGTGGACTTCCTGAGCTCGATCATGCCGTTCAAGCGGGTCGACGAGCTGTACAACGGCATCGGCTACAACAAACACGGGAAGACCGAGCTGTTCCGCAACCTGATGACCTACCTGCAGGACCCTGAGGCCCGTTTCGCACTCGCCGAGGGGGACGAAGGCATGGTGATGGCCGTGTTCACCCTGCCCGCGTTCAACGTGGTGTTCAAGGTCATCAAGGACAGCTTCGGCGCGCCCAAGAACACCACCCGCCAGGCGGTCATGGACAAGTACCACTTCGTGTTCGTTCGCGACCGGGTGGGCCGGCTGGCCGACGCGCAGGAGTTCGAGCACCTGGAGTTCCCCCGCCGCTGCTTTCCCGAGGACCTGCTGGCGTATCTGCTGGGCGCCGCCTCACGAACGGTGCGGGTGGAGGGCGACCGGGTGATCGTCCGTCACGTGTACACCGAGCGGCGGGTGACCCCGCTGAACCTGTTCCTCCGCGATGCGGAGCCGGGGGCCGCGCGGGAGGCGGTGATCGAGTACGGCAACGCGATCAAGGATCTGGCGGCGGCCGACATCTTCACCGGCGACATGCTGCTCAAGAACTTCGGCGTGACCCGGAACGGGCGGGTGATCTGCTATGATTACGACGAGCTGTGCCTGCTGTCTGAGTGCCGGTTCCGCCGGATCCCCGCCCCCACGACCTACGAGGACGAGCTCGCCGCTGAGCCGTGGTTCTCGGTGGGCGAGAACGACGTGTTCCCGGAGGAGTTCCACGCGTTCCTGGTGCCTCCCGGCGAGCTGCGAGACGCCTTCCTCGAGGCCCACGGCGACCTGCTGGACGTGGCGTTCTGGCATCGGGTCCAGCAGCGGCTGGGGGCGGGCGAGGTGGTGGACGTGTTTCCCTATCGGCGGAGTGAGCTGCTGCGGAGGGGGCAGGCGATAGGGCGATAGGGCGGCGCGAGGGATCTTCTCCGCGGGTATCGACCCGGTTCGAGAAGGCCCCTCGCTGCGCTCGGGATGAGGATCGAGGACGGAGCGCTCTCGAGTTAGGGCGGGCTTCCCCGCCTACGCCTGCTGGGAGCTCCCGCTTTCTCCCTCCCGCTCTCTACCCTTCTCCTCCTGGTCAGGCTCGAAGTGGGTCAGCTGTTCCGCCGCCTGGACGATCCGGGCCACATATGCGGCGACCTGCTCGCGCGCCTTGCGCTCCGGCAGCACGAAGGCAGGGTTGTCGGGCTCCGAAGAATCCGGCGCGTTGGTGAAGGTGTCGCCGCCCCGCGCCTCGACGACCGATTCGAAGCGATCCACCGCCGACCACAGGTCGGCCAGCTCCTCGTCCGTCTCATCGCCGAACAGCAGGACCCCCCGCTGGCCGAGCACGTCGAGGTTATGCTCGCGGGCGCGAGTCTGCTCTTCCGCGCGATGGGGGTTGAGCGCCGCGTCCAGCTCGGCGGCCGGGATGCCATCCTGCTCGTTCTGCATGGTACCTCCAAAGGCTAGCTGCGGCGGGCCGGACCACGGAGAAACCGCTCGGCCAGCTGTTCCAGTCGATCGTCGCCGTCCTCGCGCGCCTCCGTCAGAATCCGCTCGACCTGCGGAAAGAGCGCCGGATCGCCCCAATAGTAGCCGGTGGCCGCCTCGGCCCCGCTGGTGTCGCCCTGGTCGGCGCCGCGGAGCAGCGCGCGAGCCGCCGCGCGGTCGTAGTCCGGATGCGATCGTTCGGGCAGCGGGTATCGGCCGGCGGCATCGCCGCCCTGCGCGTCTTCGTTGACGAAGGCTCTCGACATAGACCCAGTATACGCCTGCACGGTGCGACGGGTCCATAAAGCGGGAGTGACGATGGCGGAGCGGTGTCGAGGGTCACAGAAGGCGGACGGTAGGACGGTAGGACGGTAGGACGGTAGGACGGTAGGACGGTAGGACGGTAGGACGGTAGGACGGTAGGACGGTAGGACCAGAGGGTACGCGGGCTGACCGCTGGCGCGTCAAGCCCGTCGTGGTCGGGAGGCGGAGCCGTAAATCGGGGCGACGAGAGGCACCTCGCGCGTCTCGGGAGTCGATACTGTCTCGGAGTCGATACTGTCGATACTAATGAACGAAGCGGAGGAGGGCGCATGGGCTGCGCTCTCCTCCGCTCCGTTCGACTCCACGACGGCTGCTTGTGCGGTAAAGCCTGCCCTCTCGCCTACCGCCTTACCGCCTGTCCGCCTTCCCGCCTGTCCGCCTTCCCGCCTACCGTGTGAACTGTCCGCTCAGCGTGATCTCGACCCGCGAGCTTGCGGGCACGACCACGTCACGATCCTGGGTCTCGATGGCGCGCTGGGTGCCGATCGCGCCGCCGATCAGGCCGCCGATGACGGCGCCCTTCGTGCTGCCGCCCACCACGCGACCGACGATGGCGCCCGCCGCGGTGCCGGCGCCGACCTTGGCGATGTCACCCGCGTTGGTCTTCCGATCGACCAGCTTCCGATCGAGCGCGGTCGCCGAGCCGGCCAGGGCATAGCTCTGGCCGCCGATCTCCACCGAGGTCGGCGTGAGCGTCAGCTTGCCGGTCTTGTCGCCCTTGTTCTCCGACTCGTGGATCTCGGTGACCGACATCGTGACCCGCGAGCCGGCGGGAATCACCACCCGGCCCGACGCATCCTTCACGTCGCTGGCCACGGTGGCGGTGACGGTCGCACCGGGCTTGTCCGTCTTCGAGCTGATCTCACGGTCCATCGTCGTCGCCAGCGTCGCGCCGGCCACGAGGGCGAGCGGTGCAGGAGCCGGCGCGGGCTTGGGCGCGGGCTTCGGAGTGGCCTTGGGCTTGGTCACCGGCTTGGGCGCCGGGGCCGGAGTGGCAGCCACCGGGGTGGCCCCGGCCTGGTCGTTCAGAATGGCCGAAGAATCGACCGGGAGCCGTTGCAAGTCGCGGCTCAGGCTGTCGGCCGCCATGCTGGCGCCGCGGTCGCCGCCGCAGGCTGCAAGCACCGCGAGCGTCAGGATTGCCAGTCGGTTAGCCGCCATGAGTCCTCCTGTGGAGTGGGATCCCCTGCGATGCTGGGTCGCGAAACCACTGGTGGAGGGGCAAATCCGGGGCCACGCGGGAGCTCCCGGCACTCGCAGGCGGGCTAGACAGGAGGAAGGCCGAGCCGCCACACAAAGGACGCAGTGGCGGCCCGGCCTTTCTTCCTGTCTACCCCGCCTGCTTCGAGCCCCTCGACGCGCGCTCGGCTCAGACGGGCGCTCGGCTCAGAGGAACGTTGGTGAGCTCAGCGCGCGGCGCCTTCGCCGGCCGGGGTTGAGCCGCCCGCTGGCTTGAAGCGCATGCTGAATGGTGCGCGGACTATCACGCGGTAGGAGTACTCCCAGGGTGAGGTGCCGATCGCGATGCTGCGGCGGTCGTCGATGCGGTGGAACCGGAACTCGGTGTCGAGCGTCAGACCTGCCTCGATCGGTGTCACCCGAGCAAAGCCGATCTCCTGGTACTTCCGATACGAGTGATAGAACGATGGGTTGGAGCCCTGCGAGTTGTAGTTGGCGTCTCCCTCGTTGGAGACGAAGTCGCGGCCCCACCACTGAATGGCGAACAGCTCGAGCCAGCCGCCCGGCGTGAAGCCGGCCCGGATATAGGTGCCGTGGCCGTGATTGGGTCGGCCCGAGGGCAGGCTGTCGACGTCTCCGTGGCTCAGCAGCTGGAATACCCGTAGCGAGCTCGCTCCGGCCAGCGGCAGCCGGCCGTGGATCTGTCCGCCGAGCGCGAGCACCTGGTTGTTCACCACTGGTTCTCCCGCGCTGTAGAGCTGGCCGCCGTGATGGAGGCCGTGGCCCTGCAGCTCGAGCCGGAGCCACGGGAGCGGATTGCCGTGCAGCAGGAGGCCGTAGTCGAATATCTCCCGGCTGGTGCTGGTATTGAGATGCTGCCAGTTGAGGAACACCTCGCCGCCGCCGTGCGGGTGCGCCTCGCGCCACTGCACCCCGTACTCCACCGGCCTCGTAATGTCGAGCAGCGTGCCCTCGAGAGGCTCGAGATATCCGTGCCGGTCCTCGGTAACCAGCGTGCCGATCACGCCGAGCGAGCGATCGGTTCGATAGCGGAACCCGAGAATCGGCTTGAAGGGGTTGAGGAAGCGAGTATCACCACTCTCGTGGTTGCCGTGAAATCCCGCCACCACCTCCGTGCGAGGCCCGAGCGCGGCGGAGAGGAAGCTCGTGATCTGGCCACCCAGCAGCGTCTCGCCGGTGCGATACGGATTGAAGAACTCGGTGTTGTCGAGATAGAACGTGAGGTTGTTCTTCCAGGTGAGATCCTGGGCTACCCCCGTCCCCGCGTGACTCAGGAGAGCCACGGCGAAAGCCAGCATGAAGCGGCGGGGAGAATGCATGGGTCGCGCGGGGTGAGGGATCGCAAATTTACAAGGGAAGGACGGAAGGACGGAAGGAGTCGGCGTCACCCTGAACGAAGTGAGGGGGGCATGCCCCAACGCATGGCCCCTTCGCTCCGCTCAGGGTGACTCCGACCGCCCCCCCTTCCCAGCAGGCCCTAGCTCCGCCGCCGGGCGGACCCCTTGGGGCCACATGCCGCCGCGCGCTCGAGCAGGAGGGCCTGTTCGCGCGCGTTGCGGGTGAGCCCGGCGGCGCGCACGAACTCCTGCCGCGCCTCGTCGCGCCGGTCGAGCTTGAAGAGCAGGTCGCCCCGGACGCTCGGGAGGAGATGGTAGTTGGCCAGCGCCTTCTCGTCGGCCAGCGCGTCCACCAGCTCGAGGCCTGCGGCGGGACCAAAGGCCATCGCGACGGCGACGGCGCGGTTGAGCTCCACCACCGGCGAGGGGGTGAGCTGCGCGAGCGCGTCATACAGCGCGGCGATGCGGGTCCAATCGGTCTCCTCCGCCGTGCGCGCGCGGGCATGGCACGAGGCGATCGCCGCCTGCAGTGCGTAGGGGCCGAGCGCGCCGCCGAGTGCTTCGGCGCGCTCGAGCGCCGCGAGGCCGCGGCGGATGAGCAGGTGGTCCCAGCGCGCCCGATCCTGATCCAGCAGCAGCACCGGCTCGCCCGCGGGCCCCACCCGTGCCCGCGTGCGCGAGGCCTGGATCTCCATCAGCGCCACCAGGCCGTGCACCTCGGGCTCCACCGGCGTCAGCTCGGCGAGGATGCGGCCCAGCCGGAGCGCTTCGTCGCACAGGTTCGGCCGCATCCAGTCGTCGCCCTCGGTCGCCGAGTAGCCCTCGTTGAAGATCAGGTAGATCACCTCGAGCACGGAGGACACCCGCGCCGTGAGCTCCGCGCCGCGTGGCACCTCGAACGGCACGTGGGCCTCGGACAGCGTGCGCTTGGCGCGGACGATCCGCTGGGCGATGGTGGGCACCGGCACCAGAAAGGCGCGGGCGATCTCTTCGGTGGTGAGCCCCCCGAGCAGGCGGAGCGTGAGGGCCACCCGGGCCTCGGTGGAGAGCACCGGATGGCAGGCGATGAACACGAGCCGCAGGAGATCATCGCCGACGTGATCGTCGAGCGCCGCATCGAGGTCGGGGATGGCCCGCTCCTGCTCGGCCTCGAGCTCGTAGCCCAGGAGATCGTGCTTCCGGGCCAGCATCTTGTCGCGCCGGACATGATCGATGGCGCGATGCTTGGCGGTGGCCATGAGCCACGCGCCGGGGTTCCGCGGGATGCCCGACTCCGGCCAGCGCTCGAGCGCCGCCACCAGCGCGTCCTGCGCCAGCTCCTCGGCGATGCCGACGTCCCCCACGATGCGGGTCAGGCCGGCAATGACCTTGGCCGACTCGATCCGCCACACGGCGTCGATGGTGCGATGGATCTCGGGCGTGGGCGTCGACATGGATGATGGTGAGCGGTAAGTGGTGAGCGGGAGCGGAGTCACCCTGAGCGAAGCGAAGGGAGCATACGTTGGGCCATGTCCCCTTCACTACGTTCAGGGTGACTCCGTTCCCGCGACAGGGCCTCAGCCCCCCGCCATAGCCCCCACGACCAGGTAAGGCTCGGACCCCTGAGCCACGGCCTCGGGCAGTGCGGCGTCCGCCGGCTCGTGGGTGAGGTCCTGCTCGCAGGCGAAAAAGCGGATGAAGGGCCGGCGCTGGTGGGTGACCTGATCCCGGATGGTCCCCCGCAGTGCCGGGTACGCCGCTTCCAGCGCGTCGAGCACCGCGCCCCGGGTGGGACGCCCCTCGATCGCCACGGCAACCTCGCCGTCTACCCGCGCCAGAGTGCGCAGGTGGGTCGGCAATACAACCCGGATCATGCGAGCGACTGAACTTCCACGGAGAGGACCGCCGGGAGGTCGCGTACGATGGGAGTCCAGCTGTCGCCGCCGTCACGCGAGGCGTACACCTGGCCGCCGGTGGTACCGAAGTACACGCCGCAGGGATCCAGCCCATCCACCGCCATCGCGTCCCGCAGCACGTTCACGTAGCAGTCCTGCTGTGGCAGGCCCTTGGTGAGCGGCTCCCACTCGTTGCCGCCGCTGCGGCTCCGGAACACGCGGAGCTTCCCGTCGGGCGGGAAATGATGCGAGTCGCTCGTGATGGGCACGACGTAGATGGTCTCGGGCTCGTGGGCGTGCACGTCGATGGGAAAACCGAAATCGGTCGGCAGGTTGCCGCTCACCTCGCGCCACGAATCGCCGCCGTCGTCGCTTCGCATCACGTCCCAGTGCTTCTGCATGAACAGCACGCCCGGGCGGGAGGGATGCATCGCGATCCGGTGCACGCAGTGGCCCACCTCGGCCTCGGGATCGGGAATCCCCTGCGAGCGGAGGCCGCGGTTGATGGGCCGCCAGCTGGCGCCACCGTCGTCGGTGCGAAAGGCGCCCGCCGCGGAGATCGCGACGTACATCCGGCGAGGATTGGCGGGATCGAGCACGATGGTGTGGAGGCACATGCCACCGGCACCCGGCTGCCAGTGGGGGCCGCTGGGCTGCTTCCTGAGCCCGGGCAGCTCCTGCCAGCTGGTGCCACCGTCGGTGGAGCGGAACAGGGCCGCGTCCTCGACGCCGGCGTAGACCGTGTCCGGATCGGTGAGCGAGGGCTCGAAGTGCCACACGCGGGCAAACGCCCAGGGATGCTGGGTTCCGTCGTACCACTGGTGCGTGCCGGCGTCGCCTTCGTACTCGAACTTGTTGCCCACCGCCTCCCAGGTCTGGCCCCCGTCATTCGAGCGCTGGACCACCTGGCCGAACCACCCGCTCGACTGCGAGGCATAGATGCGGTCGGGGTCGGCTGGGGAGCCCTTCAGGTGGTAGATCTCCCAGCCGGGAAAGTGCGGGCCGCTCACCCGCCAACGGTCCCGCTTGCCATCCGCCGTGAGAACGAACGCGCCTTTCCGCGTCCCGACCAGCACCCGTACTCCGCTCATCAGCCGCTCCTTCGATCCATGTGTTCGCGTTCAATCGCCTCAGGTTCGGGAGTCATCCCGAGCGATCGGGAGTCATCCTGAGCGATCGGGAGTCATCCTGAGCGAAGCGAAGGAACCATGCCCACACGCATGCCCCCTTCGCTTCGCTCAGCGCGACTCGCCGAATGCTGCTAGTCTCACCCCGCCGTCCCGACCTCGCAACCCGGTGGTGCAGACCGTTACTTGATGGCCCCCTCCCGGCCGATGAGCCGCCGCAGCACCGCGGTCTGGCCGGTATGATAGGCCTGGTGAAACATGATCGTGGCCAGGAGCGAGCCAACCGTCTCCTTGGGATTGCCGGTGGGACTCCCCGGCGCGGGCTGCCCCAGGGTCTCCGTGGGAAACTCGGCCAGCCCCGCGTCCATGCGCCGGCTCGCCTCGTCCCACGCGGCCAGCAGCTCGTCGAACTTCACGGCGCGGGAGCCATCGGTGAGTGGCGGACCGCCGCGGGCGTACTGGGCGAGGCGCTGCTGGTCCAGGGTTGGCGTCTGCCGCACCAGGGGCAGGGCGCCGGCGTAGGCCCACACCAGATGCCCCAGGACCCAGTTGAGGCAGTTGCCGCCGGGCTCGGGCTGGAGCAGACTCTCCTCGTGGGTGATGCCCTCGACGTTGCGGCGCACCACCTGGTGCACCAGCGACGCCTGATAGCGGATCGATTCAACCCCGCCGGGGTGCTCGGTGGCGAACGCGCTCATGATTCCTCCGTACAGTCGTTATTACGATATCGTAGCATCCGACGGCTAGTATGCGTCGCCCCGCGCCGGCCGTCAACCCCTGCCCTGGCGCCGGCACGCCGTGGCGTATATTCCGAGATCGTAGCAATGATCCCGCATCGGAGCCGGCATGGCGCTCGACTTCCTCTCTCCCCTCCACAAGGCCTCGCGCCAGATCTCGGTGTACCTGGAGGGCCGCACCCGGGAGCTGGGGCTGAGCCCGCTGGAAGGGCACGTGCTGACCTATCTCCGCAGCTACTCCCCTGCCTCGATCCGGGACCTGGTGCGGGTGTTCGGCATCAAGCAGTCTACCTTTACCAGCCTGCTCGACCGCTTGGAGGAGGCCGGCTACGCCCGGCGCACGATCAACCCGGACGACCGCCGGTCGTTCCTGGTGCACATCACCGAGCGGGGGAGCGAGCTGGCGGCCCGGGTCACCCGGCTGCTCCGGAGCCTGGAGGACGATATCCACGAGAGGGTGGAAGGCCGCGATATCAAAGGATTTCAGGCCGTCATGCGGGCGGTCGACGAGATCACGCACGTGCGGCTCCGCGACCGCTGACCGCCCGCGACCATCCCGACATCCCGTGCATCACAGGATGTCTCCCATTGAACCACCGGACCGGGACAGAATGTCACCGGCCGGACAACCCAAAACTGCCGTCCTATGTCCTTACTCACCCTTGATCGGGTGTCGAAGCATTACGGCGCCATCGCCGCCGTCGACCAGGTCTCCTTCCAGGTGGATCGCGGGCAGGTGGTGGGCTTTCTCGGCCCCAACGGCGCCGGCAAATCCACCACCATGCGCATGATCACCCAGTTCATCGAACCCGACACCGGCGCCATTCATCTGGACGGCGTGCCGCTCGACGAGGCCGGTCGCGAAGCCAAGCGGCGGATCGGCTATCTCCCCGAGAACAATCCGCTCTACGCCGAGATGCTGGTATCGGAGTACCTGGAGTTCGTGGGCCGGCTCCGGGAGCTCGCGGGCCCGGCGCTCCAGCAGGCGATCGACGAAGCGGTGACCGCCACCGGCCTCGAGCCGGTGTTCCACCGGCCCATCGGCGAGATCTCCAAGGGCTTCCGCCAGCGGGTGGGGCTCGCGGCCGCGATCCTCCATCGCCCCGACTTGCTCATCCTCGACGAGCCCACCGAAGGGCTCGACCCCAACCAGCGGGTCGAGATCCGGCGGCTGATCGGCGACCTGGGCCGCGAGCGCACCGTGCTGCTCTCGACTCACGTGCTGCCGGAGCTGCAGTTCACCTGCTCGCGCCTGCTGATCATCAACCGCGGCCGGATCGTGGCCGACGGCCCGATGGACATGCTGGTGGCCCGGGCCAAGGGTGCGGCGCGAGTGGCGGTGGAAGCGGCCGGCGAGGGCGTGGCCGCGCGGCTTGCGACGCTGCCCGGCGTCGCCTCGGTGGACGCGCACGAGACGGTGGATGGCCGGGCACGGGTGACCGTGACCGCGGTCGCCGCCGATGATCTCCGCCCCCGGATCTTCGAGCTGGCCAAGTCCGAGCGGTGGACCCTGTTCGAGCTGCACCAGGAATCGGGCAGCCTCGAGGATCTGTTCCGCGAGCTCACGATCGAGCAGGAGGCCTGAGCATGCGCATCTGGACCATCGCCCGGCGCGAGCTCAAGTCGCTGTTCGATCTGCCGACCGGGTACGTGCTGCTGGTCGCCTTCCTTGCCATCAACGGGTTCATGTTCTTCCGATCGGCCTACCTCTCGCAGGTGGCGAGCCTCCGGCCGATGCTCGACGTGCTTCCGTGGGAGTTCCTGTTCTTCGTGCCGGCGGTCACCATGCGGAGCCTGGCCGAGGACATCCGGGGCGGCCAGATCGAGATCGTGCTGGCCCAGCCCTTGAGCGAGCTCGAGCTCCTGCTGGGCAAGTATCTCGCGTCGGTGCTGTTCCTCTGGATCGCGCTCGCGCTCACGCTGCCGATCCCGCTGGCGCTGTCGCTCGGCGCCGCCATGCCCTGGCCCACCGTGATCGCGCAGTACATCGGGGCCGGGCTCCTGGCGGCGGGCTTCGCCGGGATCGGCACCTGGGCTTCCAGCCTGAGCCGGAGTCAGATCACCTCGTTCATCCTGGCCGCCGTGGTCATGTTCGTGCTGATCCTCGTCGGGCTCAATCCGCTGCTGGTGGGGCTGCCCGCGAGCCTGGCGGCCGTCGCGGCGCGTATCGGCGTGCTGTCGCACTTCGACAGCATCGGCCGCGGCGTGCTCGACCTGCGCGACCTGATCTATTTTCTCTCGCTCGCGGGCATCTTCCTGGCCCTGGCGTACGGCGCGCTGCTTGGCCGGAAGCTCGCGCCCGCCGGCGGCGCCCGCGGGCGGCTCGTGCTCGGCGTGAGCCTGCTGGCCGCCTCGCTGGTGGTGGTGAACCTGCTCGGCGGGTACATCGGCGGCCGGCTGGATCTCTCGCCGGGCAAGGCCTACACGCTCTCGCCCGCCACCCGCCGGACGCTCGGCAATCTGGACGACATCGTCACCATCAAGGTGTTCGCCTCGGGCGAGCTGCCCACCGAGGTGGCGCTGATGAAGCGCGACGTCGACGATCTGCTCCGCGACGTGCGGGCCGCCGGGCACGACCGGATCCGGATCGTGGAGCGTGACCCGTCGAGCGACGACGCCGCACGGCGTGACGCCCAGTCGCTCGGCATCGAGCCGGTGCAGTTCAACGTGATCGGCCAGTCGGAGCTGCAGGTCAAGCAGGGCTACCTGGGCCTGGCGCTGCAGCACGGGTCGCAGACCGAGACCGTTCCGTTCGTGAGCCGCACCGATGATCTCGAGTACCGGGTCATGTCCTCCATCCGGAACCTGACCCGCGCGCACAAGCCCGCCATCGGCTTCGTCACCGAGCCGACGATGGAGCAGGGCAACAGCTACTCGATGCTGCAGGAGCAGCTCGGCAAGAGCTACGAAGTTCGCCCGCTCGTGCTCACAGACTCGACCCAGCTCGACAGCATCGCGGCCGTGGTGCTGGCCGGCGCGCCGGACTCGGTGCCCGCGGCCCAGCTCGATCGGCTCCAGAAGTTCGTGGACCGGGGCGGCAGCATTCTGGTGCTGGCCGGCGGCATGGCCATTTCGCCCCAGACGCCGCTCGCGACGCCCCGGCCCGTCCCCTGGAACCCGCTGCTCGAGAAATTCGGCATCGGTATCCGGAGCGACATGGTGTACGACCTGGTGGCCAACGAGGCCATTCCGCTCCCCAGCCCGGTCGGGCAGGTGCTGCAGGTGTATCCGTTCTTCATTCGCGCGGAGAGCACCCGGCGTTCGGCGATCAACCAGGATCTGGGCGCGGCGGTGATGACCTGGGCCAGCACGATCGACACCGCCAAGGCTGCGGCGGGCACCATCACGCCGCTGCTGCTCTCGAGCGCGTCGTCCGGCGTCTTCACCGACGCGACTTCGATCGATCCCCGGAGCGACTTCCCCCACGACAAGCTCTCGCGCCGGCTGCTCGCCGCGGTGGCCGTGCCCAAGGGCGGGAAGCACGGCCGCGCGGTGGCCATCGGCAGCACCGACTTCGCCACCGACCGCTTCGTGCAGGGCGCGCCCGAGAACCTGGCTCTCGCGCTCAACGCGGTGGACTGGCTGGCCCAGGACGAGGACCTGATCGCGATCCGCTCCAAGGACCGGCGGCCGGTCCCCCTGGTCTTCGAGTCGGCGGCGGAGCGGGAGACCGCCAAGTACCTCAACCTGGTCGGTATCCCGCTTCTGGTTGCGGCGGCCGGCATCATTCACCTGGCCCGCCGCCGGCGGCGCACGCGGGATCCCTACCGCCCGCTGGTCGCGGCGGAGGAGGTGGCGACGTGAGCGCCAGACAGCTGTTGCGCGTCGCGCTGGTGTTCCTGGGCCTGCTGGTGCTGTGGGGCGCCGCGGCGCTTGGCCGGCGTCAGGGGTACAAGGGCGGCGGGGAGTCGCTGCGCCTGCCGGCGGTCGCCCGGACTGCGGTGGACACGATCGTGCTCACCAAGGCGGGCGACAGCGTCGTGCTGGCCCGCAAGGACTCGACCGCGTGGACCGCGAACGGCTTCCCCGCCTCGTCGCCCGCGGTGAGCGACCTGCTCGGCGCCGTCGCCGACAGCGCCACCGGCGAGGTGGTGGCCGAGCGGAAGTCGTCGCAGGCGGACCTGGGTGTGGACAGCGCCGGCGGCACGGTGATGCGGGTCAAGGCAAAGGGCAAGACGCTACTCGAGCTGGTCGCCGGCAACCGCTCGCCCGATTTCTCCGGCGGCTACGTCCGCTTGCCCGACCAGGAGCGCACCTACCTGGTCCGCGGGCGGCTGGTCGAGGCCGCCACCCGCCCTCACGACGAATGGCGCGACCACCGCATCGCCGCCGTGCCGGCCGACAGCATCGGCGCGGTCGAGATCGCCCGGGGATCGAAGCGGTATGAGCTGCGACGGGTAGGCGGGCAGTGGAGTCTCTCGAGCGGCGGCACCGTCGATTCGAGCCGCGTGGCGTCGCTGCTCGCCGGCTACCGGACCATCCAGGCGGGCGGCTTCGCCACGGTCGCTCAGGCCGACTCGGCGCGCTTCACCCCACCGGACCGCCGGCTGCGCCTCGCGCGAAAGGACGGCTCGCCGCTGCTCACGCTGCTGTTCGACTCGACCGCGGCGGGCATGCGGGTCAAGAGCGACACTGGAACGACGGTGTACACGATGGACGCGTATGCCGCGGACGAGCTGGCGCCGGCGGATTCGACGCTCAGGCCGGCGAAGCCGGCGCGGCAGCCGGGGAAGCGGTAGCGAAGGACGGAAGGACGGAAAGACGGAAGGACGGAAGGACGGAAGGACGGAAGGATCGCTCGGGGCAGGTGCCCGCCCGGCGACCCTTCCGTCCTTCCGTCTTCTTACTGCACCGCGTTCATCATGTCGAAGATCGGCAGGTACATCGCGATCACCATGCCGCCGACGATGACGCCCAGGATCACGATCATAGCCGGCTCCATGAGGCTCATGAGCGAGCTCACCGCGACGTCGACCTCCTCGTCGTAGAAGTCGGCGATCTTGCTCAGCATCTCGTCCAGACCGCCGGTCTGCTCGCCCACCGCGATCATGCTGATCACCATCGGCGGGAACACCTTCGACTTCTCCAGCGGCGCGGCGATGGTCTCACCGCCGGCGATGCTCTGGCGCGACTCCATGACCGCGTTGTGCACCACCTGGTTACCGGCGGTCTTGGCCGTGATCTCGAGCCCCTCGAGGATGCTCACGCCCGAGCTCACCAGAGTGCCCAGCGTCCGGGTGAAGCGCGACACGGCCGACTTCCGGATCACGTCGCCAAGGACCGGCGCCTTGAGCAGCATGGCGTCGATCTGTAGCCGTCCGGCGGGCGAGGCATAATAGCTCCGGACGCCGAACACGGCGCCGGCGATGACTGCCAGGATGGCCCACCAGAAGCGGATCAGGAAGTTCGACAGCCCGATCACGATCCGGGTGGGCAGGGGGAGCTCCAGGTTGACCGACGCGAACATGCTCTGGAACGTCGGAATGACGAAGATCAGAAGGATCGCGATGGCGGCGATGGCCACCGACATGATCACGCCGGGATAGATCATGGCGCCCTTCACCTTGCGGACCAGGGCGTCGTTCTTCTCGAGGAAGGTGGCCAGGCGGAGCAGAATCGTATCGAGAATACCGCCGGCCTCGCCGGCCGCCACCATGTTCACGTACAGCGGCGCGAACGCCTTGGGGTGCTTGGAGAACGCGTCGGCCAGGGTGTTACCGCTCTCGACGTCGTACACGACCGCCCGGGTGACGTCGGCCAGGGCCTTGTTCTCGGTCTGCGCCGCCAGGATGTTGAGCGACTGCACCAGCGGCAGGCCGGCGTTGATCATGGTCGCGAACTGGCGGGTGAAGATCACGATGTCGCGCGTCTTGATGCGCGAGCCGCCCATGCTCAGCTTGATCGCCTTGGGCGCCTCCCGCACGCTCACCATGATCAGCCGGTTCTTGCGCAAGTAGGCGGTGACGTCGTCCTTGGTCGCGACGTCCATCTGCCCCTTCTGGATCTGCCCCGTCTGCGAGCGGGCCGTGTACTCGAACATCGGCATCGGGAGACTCTCCGGTTAGCGGCGGCCGCTGTTGGCGCGCGCCCGATCGATGGGCGCGATGTCCTGCTCCTCCATCGGCGTGACGCCGATCATTCGGAGGAACTCCTTGGGCTCCGGCGACACCCGCTCGCACTCCTCCTGGCTCACTTCACGGTTGGTGTACAGCTGGTACAGCGCGTCGTTCATCGTCTGCATGCCGTGCTTCTTGCCGGACTGCATGGCCGAGTAGATCTGGTGGATCTTGTCGTCGCGGATGAGCGCGCGGATGGCCGGCGTCGCCACCATGATCTCGCACGCCATCACGCGGCCTCGGCCCTTCGCCTTGGCCAGCAGCGTCTGGGTCACCACGCCCTCGAGCACGAAGGCGAGCTGCGCCCGCACCTGCGACTGCTGATTCGACGGGAACACGTCGATGATGCGGTTGATCGACTCCGCCGCCGAGTTGGTGTGCAGCGTGGCGAGGGCCAGGTGGCCGGTCTCCGCGATGGTGAGCGCGGCGGCGATGGTCTCGAGGTCGCGCATCTCACCGACCAGGATGACGTCCGGGTCCTCACGGAGACAGTACTTGAGCGCGGTCGCGAAGCTCTTGGTGTCCGTGCCGATCTCGCGCTGGTTGACGATGCAGCTCTGGTGGCGGTGAATGAACTCGATCGGGTCTTCCACCGTGATGATGTGACCCTTCCGCTCCTTGTTGATCTTGTCGATGATGGCCGCGAGCGTGGTGCTCTTACCGGAGCCGGTGGGCCCGGTGACCAGGATCAGCCCGCGCGGCCGCTCGGCCAGCCTCGCCATGACCGGGGGAAGCCCCAAGTCCTGGAAAGTCCGCACATTGAAAGGAATCATGCGGATTACCATGGAGACACAGCCCCGCTGCTTGAAGCAGTTGCCGCGGAAGCGAGCTAAGTTCTGAATTCCGAACGAGAAATCGAGCTCGTCCTCGGTCTCGAACCGCTTCTTCTGGTTGTCCGTGAGGACCGAGTAGGCGAGTTGGAGCGTGTCCTTGGGCGTCAGGACCTCGGGCACGGAGCTGTCGACGATGTCGCCGTCGACGCGCAACTTAGGCCGTTCGCCCGTGGTGATGTGGAGGTCCGAGGCCTCCTTCTCGATCATCTCCTCGAGCAGCGCCCGCAGATTGAAGCTCATCCGGCTGTCTCCTTGACCACTTCTTCGAGGGTGGTGATGCCGCGCTCGACCTTCTTGACCCCGTCCATCCGCAAAGTGAGCATACCCTCGGAAACCGCCTGCTCCTGCATCTCGGAGACAGACGCGCCTCGAAGGATCATCCGGCGCAGCTCGGGCGTCAGCGACATGACCTCGTAAAGCCCTGCCCGGCCTTTATATCCGGTGCCGCTGCAGGTGTCGCAGCCCTGGCCTTTCATGAACGGAATAGCCCGAATTTTCTCAAGATCTGTGCCCAGGGAGGCCATCTGGTCGTCGGTGTACTTGTGCGGAGCTTTGCACTCCTTGCAGATCCGGCGGACCAGTCGCTGCGCCACGACGAGGTTCACCGCGCTGGCCACGTTGAAGGCCTCGACGCCCATGTCGATCATACGGGTGATCGTGCTGGGCGCGTCGTTGGTGTGGAGCGTCGAGAGCACCAGGTGGCCGGTGAGCGCCGCCTTGATGGCGATGCCGCCGGTCTCGAGGTCGCGGATCTCGCCGATCATGATGATGTTCGGATCCTGCCGCAGGAATGCCTTGAGCGCGGCCGCGAAGGTCAGGCCGATCTCGTTCCGCACGAGCACCTGATTGATGCCCATCAGGTTGTACTCGACCGGATCCTCGGCGGTCATGATGTTCACCTCGGGTGTGTTGACCCGGGAGAGCGCCGAGTAGAGCGTGGTCGTCTTGCCTGAGCCCGTGGGGCCGGTGACCAGCACCATACCATAGGGGTTCAGGATGGCCCGCATCAGGTCCTGCTCCGCCTTGGGCTCGAACCCGAACTTGGTCAGGTCGAGCGTCAGGTTCCCCTTGTCGAGAATTCGGAGCACGATCTTCTCGCCGAACAGCACCGGCAGCGTCGACACGCGGAAGTCGATGACCCGGTTGCCCATCTTGAGCTTGAGCCGGCCGTCCTGAGGCACCCGCCGCTCGGCGATATTGAGCTGCGATAGAATCTTGATGCGCGAGGTGAGCGCGGCCTTCATCTTGAGCGGCGGCCGCATGATCTCGAGCAGCGCGCCGTCGATTCGGTAGCGCACCCGGATCTCGTGCTCGAACGGCTCGATGTGGATGTCGCTCGCGCCCCGCTTGACCGCCTCGATCAGGAGGCCGTTGATCAGCTTGACCACCGGCGCGTCTTCGATCTGCGCCTGAGTGGCGGTCTCCTCTTCCTGCTCCTCGACGACCTCGAGATCCTCGCCGTCCGCCTCCATGTCCTTGAGGAGGTTCTCGAGCTCCTGCTGGCTGTTGCCCGACTGGTAATGCTTCTCGATCAGCGCACGCAGCGTGAACTCGCCGGCGATGACCGGAAACAGGTCGAATCGGGTGATGAACTTGAGGTCTTCGAGCAGGCCGAGGTCGCTGGGGTCGGCCATGGCGACGGTGAGCGTGCGGCCCTCGCGCTTGAGCGGCAGCACCACGCCCTTGGCCGCCATGTCGCCAGGCACCAGCTTGAGGATCTTGGGATCGACGTCGAACCGCGAGAGATCCACGGCCGGCATGCGGTACTGGCGCGCGAGGATCTTGGTGATCTCGATTTCGGGCACCAGGCCCAGCTTGACCAGCACGAAGCCAAGCCGGTGCTTCGACGCCTTCTGCTCCGCGAGCGCCTGGGCCAGCTGCTCGCGCGAGAGAAGGCCATCGCGCAGGAGGTTTTCGCCCAGCCGGTCGCTGCCGCCGGCAGCCGCGGTCGCCATGGGTCTCGTGGTGTCCGAATCCGTGAGTTGTCAGGGGTTGCGGGCGGCTACGGCGGCCGGAACATGGGTCTCATGGAGGCCCCACGCGAACGCGGCCCTGCAGCCTGGCCAGGGCAGCCGGACCAAAGCCGGGGACCCGAGCCAATTCTTGCACAGCATGGAACGGGCCGTTGGCTTCCCTGTAGCCGATGATGGCCCGCGCCCGCCCGGGGCCGACCCCCGGTAGCGCGTCCAGCATCGTGACATCCGCGGTGTTCAGATCGACCACGGCCGGCCCAGCGGGATCGGCCGGAGCCCCCGGCTGGGTTGAGGTTATCGGCAGGCGGGCGCCCGCCGTGGAGGCCCCGGAGAAGGCAAGGTGCGGGCCGATGGCCGCCAGGAGGCCAGGCCCGATACCGGGCACCCGGTCGAGCCCGGCCGGGCCCCCGAATGGACCCCGGGCCTCGCGATCCGCCACGATCCTCTTGGCGAGCGCCAGACCCACCCGGGGAAGCCGGGCCAGCTCCACGGCCGAGGCCCGGTCGGCATCGATCCGCTCGCTCGGGCCCAGCGGGCGAGCCCGAGCGAGAATGCTGTCCCGGTGAGCGGTTGGCGAGCGCGGCGGCAAGGCGGCCAGCAGTTGTATCTCGCCCGGCGCGTCGTTGGGACGAGCCAGCCACCACCGGATTCCCTGCCCCCCGAGCCCGAGCGACAGGAGCAGCAGGAGCGCGCGGCGCTCGGCGCCAGACATGGGATGAGAGTAGGGACGTGGGCGGCGGAAGGTGGGAGCGAAACAGCGCGGGGAGGAGAAAAAGACGAGTCAGCCTGGGCGCGAGGTGCCCTGGGCGCGAGTCACTCTGAGCGCGAGTCACCCTGAACGCAGTGAAGGGGGCATGCCCCAACGCATGCCCCCTTCGCTTCGCTCAGGGTGACTCGCGGGCCTACCCCCCTTCCGCCTCCCGCCTCACCAGCTCCACCGCCACGTCACCCACGATCTGCAGGCTCGCGCCGCTCACCTTGTCGATCGTGTCGTAGATGGTGTGCCACGAGGGATAGTCGAAGTCCACCACGTCGATGGCGCGGATCCCCACCTTCTGCAGCTCCAGATGGTCGTCGATCAAGGTGTGCTTCGGGCTGGCGACGAAGGTCCCCGCGTACCCCAGTTCCTTGGCCGTGTTCCACACCAGCTCCACCACCTCCGGCGCGCCGACCAGGGAGTTGCCTTCCTCGAAGATCTGCAGGTCCTTGTCGGCCACGAGGTCGAACAGCACGGCGTAGAGCGGCTGCGCCCCGGGCACCTGGTGCTTGGCGTAGTAGCGGGAGCCCATGAGCACGTCGTCCGGCGTCTTGGTGAAGTCGCCGTAGTCCTCGCCATCCACGAACAGCAGATCCACGCCGATCGTCGGCGGCGTGCGCTTGAGCACGTCGGCCACGCCGAGCAGCAGCGCCACGCCCGAGGCGCCGTCGTTGGCGCCGGGCACCGGCTTGGTCGAGTCCGTGGACGTAGGGCTGTCCGCGTGCGGGCGGCTGTCGTAGTGCGCGAGGAACAACAGCCGCTTGGTCGCCGCCGGCTTGAACCGCGCCACGAAGTTGGTGAGCGGCAGCGAGTCGCCCGTGGCGGCGACGTGGATCCACGACTGCACCACCACCGTGTCCGCCCGCTGCCGGAGCAGCGAGTCGAGCCACGCCACCATCCGCTTGTGCGCTTCGGTGCCCGGAATGCGCGGACCGAAGCTCACCTGGGTCTCGAGATAGCGAAACGCGGACCCGCCGTCGAACTCGCGGACGTGCTTCCGGGTCTTGTGGCAGGATGGCAAGAGCAGGATGGCGAGCAGCAGGGGGAGGCGACGCATGGGCAGGATGAAATCGGGGTTCGGAAGGAAAGTCAACGAGGTGGGTGAGGCGACGGTCAGGCGGTCGGACGGTCGGACGGTCGGACGGTCAGACGGTCAGACGGTCGGACGGTCAGACGGTCAGACGGTCAGACGGTAGCATGAACGCATCCTCACCCCGAGCGAAGCGAGGGATCTCCTCCGCGATATCGAAGCCGGCTCGAGGAGATCCCTCGCTTCGCTCGGGATGAGGAACCTCGAGCTACCTACCTGACCGTCCGACCGTCCGACCGTCCGACCGTCGAACTCCTACCGATAGTCCCCCGCAAACAACGACAGCTGGAACGACGCAATGATCGAGATCTGCGACGTCCGCCGGCTGATGTGCCGCGCGTCGTTCACCGAGTAGCCGACCTGGAGGCCGCCGCTCAGGGTCTGGAGCAGATCGGTGTCGAGGCCGCCGCGCACCTCGCGGCGGCGCACGTCGGAGATCACGATGCAGTCGGTGTCGCCGCCCTGGTGGAGGCAGGTCTTGGC
Organism: Gemmatimonadales bacterium; assembly: GCA_035278325.1. Taxonomy (GTDB): domain Bacteria; phylum Gemmatimonadota; class Gemmatimonadetes; order Gemmatimonadales; family GWC2-71-9; genus CAVVWJ01. The sequence goes on from DATEJD010000146.1 coordinate 21,507, forward strand.
GGCGGTCTGGAGATAGCTGAGGGAGCTTCGCACCGGCTTCCGTGCCTTGCTCACCGAGCGCGGCAGGCGGAAGGAGTAGTTGAGGGCGCCGGTGACGTCGTTCTGATCCAGGTGGGTCTCGTTCCCGTTGGACAGGTTGTCCTGCGTGAGCGCCGTGAGGCCCAGCGTCAGATTGAGCCCGTTCCGGAGCCCGAGCTGCACGTCGGGTGAGATCGACGACGACTCGATGCTGGTGAGCGCCGGCAGCCCGCCCGCGTTCCCCTGGATCGAGGAGCCCTCGCGCCGGCGGAACGCGGTGCCCAGCGCCAGAATCGTGAGCGGGCCCCCGCGGAAGGTTCGGCTCCAGCGCACGTTGCCCACCGGCCACTCGGTCTGCTTGGTCTCGGTCTCGATGAACGCCTGGCCCACGCGCTGGAGTCGGGTGGTGCGGGTGAGCGCGCGCGAGAGCGTGAAGGTGATGCCGTACGGCAGGTCCGCGCCGCTGGCGATGGCGGCCGTGCGGGTCTCGGAGACGCCCCGCGCGGCCTCCCCCTCCTGCTGAAGAAAGTCGCCCAGTCCACCGAGGCCGAGCTGGTAGCGCAGGTCGGGGTCGAAGGCGTTGAGATCGTAGGTGGACGAACGGGTCAGCCGCGTGCTCGCATCGAACGGCCGGACCCGCGCCATCAGGCGGCCCAGGAAGCTGCTGTCGCCCGCCAGGAGCCGGAGCCCGCGCGACAAGTCGAGCGACGCGCCGAGCTCGTTGGTGCGCGCGTTGTTGAGGGTCTGCGGCAGGATGAACGCCCCGCTGTCTTCGTCGGCCCGCACCGGCTCCCGGCTCGAGAGGGTACGGCTCAGCACGAAGCTGCTGCTGGAGATGAAGCGCGGACGCAGCCACGACGAGAGGCCCGGCGTGAGCGACAGCGCGGTCACCAGCGAGCGGTCCCGCTCGACGCCCACCGGGATCCCCAGCAGGAACCGCCGCTCGGCGTACGCCAGCCGGCCGATCGGTGAGGAGTCGGGATACACCCGGAGATCGCGGGTGCTGATGAGGTCGCCGCTCAGGTTGAGCATGCCCAGCGGCTGCCAGGTGAGCCCGGCCGTGTTGCGCCACAGATGGGTGAGCGCCAGCGTGGGGAGCAGCGTGTTGTCGTCGCTCCGCTCCACCGGGAACCGGAACGCGGTCGAGTTGGCCTCGTCGCGGCTGAGCCCGCTCCCGAACCGGACCCGGGTGGGCGCAAGGCTGAGATCGGCGCGGGCCAGGCTCTTTCCCAGCTCGCCCTCGCGGATGAACTTGGGCAGCACCTTGACCAGGCCGCCCAGCGGCAGCCGGAACCCCTTCCGTCGCGACGTCAGCTGGTACGACAGGTTCACATTGTAGTTGCTCGACTGCACGTCGCTGAGCTCGGTCAGCGCATGGCCGTCGGTTATGCTGGCGGTGGCCGAGAGCGGGTCCAGCACGCCCTTGGTAATCCAGCTCTTGCCGGGCTGTTCCCGGCGAATGGAGAGGCTCACGGTCGTGCTGCGGTTGTCCGGCTTCCGGAGTCCCGAGAGGGCCTCGCCGCGGATGTCGGTGCCGGTGAGCAGCTCCGGGTTGATCCCGGTGCGCGCGTAGCTCACGGTGAGCGGCATCGCGAGGCCCAGGCCAGTGGGCAGAAACCGATCCAGCCGGACGTTGCCCGCCGCCTGCAGCACGTTGGTACCGAGATAGGACGGATCCTGGTTGATCTGGCGGAACTGCCCGTTCTGGCGCACGTAGGCCACGCTCACCGCGCCCACATCCGAGGCGGTGAGCCTCGCGTCCACCGACGTCGCGATGCCAGTCTGCGAGACCGGGTCGGTCAGCCGGATATCGTCCACCCAGAGCTCGGACTCGTCGGTGGTGACGGTCTGCCCCACCCGGAAGATGCCGGCGCCGATTTCCTGGACCGCGGCGAGGTTGGGCGGATTGATGCCCGGGTCGGCGACGTGGACCAGGTAGGGTCCGTCGCACGCCACGTACGCCCCGGTGTCCTGGGTGCCGCATTCGGCGGCGCCCGAGGGCGGCTGCCCGCTGAGCCAGCGGTTCTCCACGTCGGCCCGGAGCCGGCGCAGCGTCTCGAGGTCCACCGTGAACTCGGGCTCCCAGGTGTCCGAGCGCGCCGGTGCGCGGTAGAGATAGAAGTTGTTGTTGTCGCTGCCGAACTTGATGTACGCCTGAAGATCGCCCTCGTTCCATCCCGGCCCGCGGCCCCGCATCCATACCCGGAGCGTCCGGTAGGTCAGCAGGTTCTGCGCGCCCGCGGGGAACCGCAGGTACGCCTCGGCGCGCTCGCCCAGCCGGAGGTCGCGCCCGATGAGACGGAGCGACGTCTCGTTGATCTGGGTGCCTTCCGACTGCTGGTCCCCGCCCCGCCGGGCCACGTTGTCGGTCACGCCCGGCGGCGACTCGTAGCCCAGATCGGTGCGGTTCTCGGTCGACACGATCGAGGTGACGATCTCGCCGTGCGGCTCGCCGGTGGCGCCGGTAAGGCCCAGGATCGGCGTATCCGACCGCCGCACCCACGGCGAGCCCACGAACCGAAGCCGCGCCATCGCGAAGCGGGCGACGATGTCCGGCGTGCCGACGTCGGGCGCGGCCACCACGGTGAGCCGGAGGTGCTGCACCAGGCGGAGCGTCGGCGTGCCGATGGTCGAGCTGGGGCGGCGGATCGGCACCCGGTAGAGCTTCCAGGTCGCGGCCTGGCCGTGGTCGATCGTGGTGGCGCCGTCGCGCACGAAGAAGCTGTCCGCGGCCAGGTCCACCACGTAGCGGAAGACGTTCTCGTTGCTGCCGGTGAGGTCGAGCCCGGTGTCGCCGTTCAGGTCCTCGGTGTCGAGCACGCCGTTGCCGTTGGTGCAGCGCGAGCTCAGGTCGCCCCAGGGGAACAGCGGCACCGCGTTGGTGAGGGTGCGCTGGCACAGCGGGAGCTCGGCCACCGGACCGACGCCGACCTCTTCGATCGTCTCCGGCCGGTCGCCCAGAATGCCGATGTCATCGGTCTCGGCGTTGAAGATGCCGATGTCGTTGCGCTCGGTGTCGAGCCGGCCGAGGCCGACATACTGGCGGCCGGTGAACAGCGTGTCGGAGCCGTTCACCGTGAACGAGTCGGGCGCGATGGCCACCGCGTCCTCGCTCACCGTGCCCAGGTCGAACACCAGACGGACGCCGGCCGAGTCGGCAGCGTCGCCCGCCGGCTGGAACAGCCAGAATTCCAGGAAATCGTCGTTGCTGAGGTCGAGACCGGTGGGGCTCAGCGCCGTCACCATCGACCGCCAGCGAGGCCGGAAGTCCCGGCGCGGCTGGGACCAGCGCGAGGCGTTGTTGCGCTGCACCAGGCCACCCGCGGTGTCGGCGTGCAGCGTGGTGTACATCACGGTTTCGGGATTGTCGCCTCGACCCGCGACCCGGATGAGCGGATCGATGTCCTGCGCCCGGAGCTCGCGGGCCTGGCCGTTGTCATCGGGGACCAGGTTCTGCCAGGTGAGCGCGACGGCGTCGGCATCGTCGAAGCCGCCCGCGAAGCCGATGTCCTCGAGCCCGTCTGGTCGCTGCGGGCGGCTGCCGAATTCCCATCCGGTTTCCCGCAGGCTCACGGCCAGGCCGGCGTCACCCTCGAATTCCTCGAGGTAGGCCTGGCCCGACCGGCTGGGGTCGGGCTTGGTGAACGCGAACTCGGCGTTGACGTCGAGCTGGGACGGCGCTTCCGCCTTCTTGGTCACCAGCTTATTGAGCACGCCGTTGACCCAGGTCGGCTTGAAGTGGAGCTCGGTGTTCACGCCGCCGATCAGGTTGGCCGAGGCCTCGAAGCCCAGCGCGGGCCGGGTGAAGGCGCTCTGCTCCTGCTGGTACATCCCGATCAGGTTGATGGCGCCGCGGTCGCCCAGGGAATAGCGGGTGGCGAGCCCGAGAATGTTGGTCGGTGCCACGGCGAACAGGCCGCGCTCCTCGAACCGCGCCGTCACCTGCGCCGAGCCGGAGCCGAACAGGGCGTCCGGGTTGAGGAAGGTCACCTGGCCCACGTCGTACGAGATCGAGTAGTCCACCCCGCGCTGCAGCTTGCGGCCTCCGACGAACAGCTGCTCGCTGTTCTCGCGGAGCTGAAGCGTATTGAGGCTCAGCGTCGAGCGGTCACCGCCGCCGGTCGCGTTGTACTGGAGCCGCAGCGCGAACTTGGCCGGCGGCCCCTGCGACAGCAGCAGGAAGAGCGGGGTCTGATACAGTGAGTCGGATGCTTCCGTAGGCGTGAGGCGGCTCGGATCGGCGAACGGCTTGAGGTTGGGGAAGACGATGTACGATTCCTTCACCACGTCCGATGCCTGCGGGTCCTGCTGCCGCGGGAACAGGCGGTTCACCCGGTCGAACACCGTCGCATCGCTCGGGACCGAGAGGCCCAGCTGCTGCAGGTAGGTCTCCGCATTGCCGGACAGCGGCCGCTCGGAGCGGTTGAGCGTGATCCCCACCTGGAGCGTGTTGGGATCGAGGTCGGCGCCGGCCACGCGGTAGATCTGCCGCATCTCGTAGCGGAAGGTGGGCAGCGTGGGGCCCTGCTGCGGCTGGACGATCAGCTCGAGCGTGTCCCGCGCCTGGTTCCCCACCGTGCCGCGATCGGCCTCGGGAAAGGTGCCGACCAGGTTGCCGGCCGCGGTCCGATAGCTCACGGCGAGGTAGTCGTTCTGGTCGAGCTTGGTGCCGAGCACGATCCAGAGGCCGGACTCGTCGAGGAAGTAGTCGGTGCCCTGAATGAGCAGCTCCCACCGGACCGGGCCGAACTGCTGGGGGCTGTCGGACCGGCGCGCGAGCGCGGTAATGCCGCCAAGGTTGGGATTGACGCCGCTCTTCCCGACCGCAGCCCGGTAGCGATAGATCCGGACCTGGCTGGGCAGGGCGTTGGCCGGCAGCGCCTGTGCCGGCAGGTTCAGGACATCGAGCGCCGGGTAGCCCGAGATCGTGGCGGGGTCCACCACCCAGAAGAACCGGCCGCTCTCGAAGTCGAGATCGCGGACCTGCCGGTCCTGGGCCTGGCTCGTGGTTTGCCCCACCGTGTAGGTCCGCTCCGATACCACACTGCCCTTCTGCGTGGCGGCGAGCGTCTGGACCGTGACCGGCCCGACCTCGAACGTGGCGTTGACGCCGAAGTTGTTGGCGGGAACCGCGGCGGTGATGAAGCGCGAGGGCGGCGGCTGGAACACCACCGTGCCGACGTCCACCCGCTTGACGATCTCGTCCTGCAGGCCCTCGTAGTAGATCTGGACGTTCTGATTGCTGGAGTAGTCCCGCTCGGTGTCGAAGTCCACGTTCACGTGGACCCGCTGGCCCAGCAGGCCGCTGGAGCGGATGCTGACCTGGTTGTCGAGGCTCGGGGCCTTGAATCCGCCTCGACAGCCGGAGGAGGGGTCGAGCGAGAGCGCCGGGGTACAGCGCTCCTCGCGGACCCGGTCGGTGCGGATCTCGAGTCGGGCCTGGCCGTCCAGGGTCAGGTCGGCATACTTCGTGGGCAGGCCGAGCAGGTTGCGCCGCTGCGGCTGGCCTTCCTCCTCGGCCTCGGCGGGTGTGAGGTCGGCCAGGCCGTAGAGATTGCGCAGCCGGAACGCGAGCTGCCGGTCCGCCCGGGCCGACGCCGCGGCGGCTGCCACGGCGCTGTCGAACGTGGCCAGCCGGGCGCCCACCGGGACCCGCGCGGCACCCATCCAGGGCGCCCGGAGCACAGCCGGCTGCTGCAGCACGAGCGGGGGCTGCTCGAAACGCAACCGGACACCCAGCGCTGTCGTATCGGCTTGCGCTACGAGGGCCCGTGGCAGCCACACAAGGCAGCCCAGGGCGACCAGAAAACGTGTCACTCTAGAGGGTCACGGCGAGGCTTGAGGATGATGGATCAGGCCAATATAATGCGCCGAACAACTCCTTACAACCATATGAGTTAGCCGTCGTGCGCCTGCTCAGTCGATACCTCCTGCGTCAGTTGGTCGCGCCGTTCCTGTTCGGGCTCGCGGCGCTGACCAGCCTCATGCTCCTGAGCCAGATCGCCAAGAAGTTCGGCGCGCTGGTCGGGAAGGGGCTGCCGTGGAGCGTCATCGCGGAGGTCTTCGCGCTGAGCCTGCCGTTCATCGTGGCCATGACCCTGCCCATGGCCGTCCTGCTGGCCGTGCTGTACGCCTTCAGCCATCTCGCCGCCGACAACGAGATCACCGCCATGCGGGCCAGCGGGATCAGCGTGTACCAGATCCTGGCCCCGGTGCTGGCCTGGGGCGTGGTGATGTCGGCGATCAACTTCGTGTTCGTGGATCAGGTGCTGCCGGAGACCAACGCGCGGCTCAGGGGGCTGCTGATCGACATCGGCCGGAAGAAGCCGACCCTGGAGCTTCGCGAGCAGGTCATCAACGAGGTGCCGCCCTCCCAGTACTTCCTCCGGGCGGGGCGGATCGATGCCGCCACCGGCCGGCTCAAGGACATCACGATCTACGACATGGGCGGCGAGACCAGCCGCAGGATCATCTACGCCGACAGCGGCCGCATGGCCTACAGCGAGGGCCGGACCGATCTCAACCTGCGCCTGTTCGACGGCAGCATCCACCAGTTCCGCCCCAGCGATCCGACGAGCTTCCAGCTCACCTATTACAAGATCAACGACATCCGGGTGAAGGACGTGTACGACGAGCTGGTCCGGAACAGCACCGAGACGGTGCGCGGCGACCGCGAGATGAGCACCTGCGAGATGCTCTCGGTCATCCAGGACGCCCGGAAGGACGAGCGGAGTGCCGTGAACGACCGGGAAGAAATGCTGCGGTCGGACCTGCGGGTCCTGCTGCACCTCCCGGCGCTCCCGGCCACGTCGCCGGACACGGGCAGCCCGCGGCTGCCGGCCTATTGCGGGTGGATCGATCGAGTGCGCTCGGTCCTGACCAGGACGGCGGAGCCGCCCGCTCCTGCACAGGCGGAGGCGGGACAAATTGCCCGTCAGGGGGCGACGGTCGCGCCGGCGGAGCTGCCGGCGGGTGAGGCGGCACGTCCGGCCCCGCCGCCTCAGCCTGTGCCGGCCTCGGCGCAACAGGCGGTGTCAGCACCCCGCCCTGCAACCGGGCAGCAGCCAGCTCCCGGCGCCGCGGCCGCAGCGTCGAAGCCGGTGGGGTCACCGCCACAGGTTCGGCGGCCGTCGGTTTCTGAGGCGCCAGCGCAGCCGGGAGCCCAGCAGCCGGCAACTCAGCAGCCCGCGCCGCAGCAGCCGGCGGCGAAGCCGCTACCCAAGCTGCCCGCGGTCAAGCCGCTGCCCCGGCAGCTTCCCGGAGCCCAGGGCATCGCCCCGCGCCCGGGCGCCGGGGTGTTGCCGCCTCAAGCGCCTGCTAAAGCGCCAGCTCAAGCGCCGGCCGGTGTGCTGCCGGCTCAAGCGCCAAAGGGACGCCCGGCCCAGGCGGCGGGAGCCGCGGCTCCGAAGGTGCCCCAGGCGCCGGGCATCCCCAAGCCGGGCATCCAGCGCCCGCAGCTCTCCAACTGGGCGCAGGTAGCCACCGCCGGCGACCGCGAGACCGAGGCCGACCGCCGGGCCGACCGGTTCGCCGTCGAGGTCCATAAGAAGTGGTCCATCAGCTTCGCCTGCATCTCGTTCGTGATCATCGGGATCGTGATGGCGCTCCGGTTCCCGCGCGGCGGCATCGGGCTGGTGATCGGAGGCGGGCTGCTGATCTTCTCGATCCATTACATCGGCCTCACGGCCGGCGAGAGCCTGGCGGACCGGGGGCTGATCCGGCCGTGGGAGGCGATGTGGACACCCAACATCGTCCTCACCGTCATCGGCCTGATCGGCCTGTTGCGAGTGAGCCGGGAGTCGGGCTCCACCCGCGGCGGCGACTTCCAGGAGATCCTCGACGGCATCCGGCACCTGTTCCGCCGCCTCCGCCGGCGGAGCCCGGCGCCGAAGCGGCAACGCCGGCGCTGCCGCCCGGCTTCGTTC
>DATEJD010000147.1:0-7375 GCA_035278325.1 Gemmatimonadales bacterium
GGCGTGAGCTCGGACCCCACCAGGCCGCGGATGTCGTACTGCCGGAAGATGGACTTGGGGGCGTTCATGATGTCGCGGCCGCCCGCCGGCGCGAGCTCACGGCCCCGCGATCGGCACTTCGGTCTGGGTGAGCGTCGTCCCCGTTCGGCCGGCGAGGTCGAGGACCGCGCCGGGCCAGACGCCGAACAGCAGGACCGCCGCGACGGTGAGCGTCACCGCGCCGAGCGCGGCCGGTGGCAGCCGCACCTCGGCGTAGCGATCCCGGCTGGGCGCGGGCTTCATGTACATCGCCATGATCACCGGTAGGTAGTAGCCGGCGCTCAGCACGCTGGTCACCACCAGGACGACGGGCAGCACGTACTGCCCCTCGGCGACGACCGCGGAGATGATGTACCACTTGCCGATGAAGCCGAACGTGCCCGGAAAGCCGAGCAGGGAGAGCATGCACACGGTGAGCGCGAGCGCGATGCCGGGCCGGGACGCGGCGAGCCCGGCGATGTCGTCCAGGGTCACGTCGCGCTCCCCACCGCGGCCGAGCACCGCCAGCAGGCCGAATGCCGCGAGCGACGTGAGGCTGTAGGCGAAGAGATAGAGCAGCACCGAGCCCGCTCCGGCCTGCGAGCCCGGCCAGGCGGCCACCAGCAGGTATCCCGCGTGGGCCACCGAGCTGTAGGCCAGCAGGCGCTTGAGCGAGCGCTGGGCGAGCGCCACGAGGTTGCCCAGAATCATCGAGGCCAGCGCGAGGCCGGCGACGATCGGCTGCCACACGGAGGCGGCCGAGGGGAACGCTTCCATCAGCACCCGCACAAAGGCCGCGAACGCGGCCGCCTTCACACCGGTCGCCATGAAGCCGGTGACCGGCGTGGGCGATCCATCGTACACGTCCGGCGCCCACATATGGAACGGCACCGCCGCCACCTTGAACCCGAAGCCGACGATGAGCAGGCCGAGGCCGAGCGAGGCCATGAGGCCCAGCGGCTTGCCGGCGAGCTGGGCCCCGACGAGCGCCAGATTGGTGGTGCCGGTGGCGCCGTATACCAGCGCGATGCCGTAGAGCAGGAAGCCGGACGCGAACGCGCCAATCAGGAAGTACTTGAGCGCGGCCTCCGCCGAGAAGGCGTTGGCGCGGTTGAAGCCGGCCAGCACGTACACCGCCACCGACATGACTTCGAGGCCGAGAAAGAGGACGATCAGGTCCTCGGCGCCGCTCAGGAACATCATTCCGACCGTGGCGAGCAGCACCAGCGGATAGTACTCCGGGGCCAGCAGCCGCTCCCGCTCCAGGTAGCCGAGCGACAGCAGGATGGTGGCCCCCGCGCTTAGCAGCGCGATGGCTGCGGCACCGTAGCGGAAGGCGTCGAGCGCCACCATCTGGGCCAGGCCCTCGGGCTCGGTCCCGTTGACCCACATCGCGGCGAGCGCCGCCGCGCTCAGCACCACGCCGGCGAAGCTGAGCCAGCCCGCCAGGCGGCTGTCGCGTGCCCCCTGGTGGCGCCAGCTCACCACCAGCAGCACGACCAGGGCCCATCCGGACAGGACGACCTCGGGGAGCAGGGCCAGCGTCACGCCCCACGGCGTGCTCAGATCGAGGCGGTTCATCGCGCGGTCTCCGCGGCGCTGATCCGGGACGGAGCGCTCGCCTGGGTGGCTGGCCCGACGCCCGGCGCCGCGGCCTCGAGGAATCGGCGGGACGCGGGCTCCATCCGCTCGAGCACCGGCTTGGGATAGAGCCCGAGCCACACGATACCGAGAACCAGGGGCACCATCACGACCAGCTCCCGTGGCGTGAGATCGTGCAGGTGCTCGTTCTCACGATCGTCCAGCCGATTGAAGATGATCCGCTGCAGCGCCCACAGTAGATACGCCGCGGCGAAGATCACGCCCGTCGTGGCGATGCCGGTGGCCCAGGGGAAGGCGGTGAAGCTTCCCAGCAGCACCAGGAACTCGCCGATGAATCCGTTGAGGCCGGGGAGCCCGATGGAGGACAGGGCCACGACGGTCAGGATCAGCGAGAAGATGGGGACCACCCGCGCGATCCCGCCGTAGTCGGCGATGAGACGGGTGTGCCGGCGCTCGTACAGCATGCCGATGAGGAGGAACAGCGCGCCGGTCGAGAACCCGTGGCTGATCATCACCATGAGCGCGCCCTGCACGCTCTGCAGGGTCATGCCCCAGATCCCCAGCATGACGAAACCGAGATGGCTCACGGAGGAGTACGCGACCAGCTTCTTGAAGTCCGGCTGCACCAGCGCCACCAGCGCGCCGTAGATGATCCCGATGACGGCCAGGACGACCATGATGCTGCTCACCGTGGGACTCAGGGCCACCTGCGGGAAGAAGGGTACGGCGAAGCGGAGAAAGCCGTAGGTGCCGATCTTGAGCATCACGCCGGCCAGCAGGACGCTGCCCGCGGTGGGCGCTTCGACGTGGGCGTCCGGAAGCCAGGTGTGGAACGGGAAGATGGGCACCTTGATGGCGAAGGCCAGCGCGAACGCGGCGAAGAGCCACGGCGCGGCGGCGCCCACCGCCGAGGCGTTCTGCAGCAGGAAGTCGTAGGAGAAGGACAGCGCGCCCGTGGCGGCCCGGACCCGCCACACCAGCACCACGATGGCCACCAGCATGAGGAGGGAGCCGGCCATGGTATAGATGAAGAACTTGATGGCCGCGTAGAGGCGGTTGGTGCCGCCCCAGACCCCGATGATGAAGTACATCGGAATCAGCATGATCTCGAAGAACACGTAGAACAGGAACAGGTCGAACGCGATGAACACGCCCACCAGCCCCGTGAGCAGCGTCAGCATCAGCGCGTAGAAGCCGCGCTCCCGGGTGGTGATGTAGTTCCAGCTCGCGAGCACGCTGAGCGGCATCAGCGCCGTGGTGAGCAGCACCATCACCATCGAGATGCCGTCGACACCGATCCGGTAGGCAATGCCCCAGGATGGGATCCAGGGGACGTTGGTCACCAGCTGGGGCCCGCCCTGGCCGGGCTCGAGCGACCACCAGAGCCCGACCGACAGGACGAACTCGAGCACGGTCACGACCAGCGCGATGCGCTTGGCCGAGGCCTCGCTCCCGAGCAGCACCGGGACGACGCCGACCAGGGGAAGCAGCAGCAGGACGGTGAGGATCCACTGCCCGTAGCCGATGGACTGCAGGAAGGCGCTCATGAGGCGGTCACCGGATGACGGCGCGAAGGATCCAGATCGCGCCCACGAGGAAGAGCACCACGTAGACCCCCACCTGCCCCGTCTGAAGCAGCCGGAGGCCGCCGCCCAGGAGCCGCGAGATGACGGCCGCGCCGTTTACCGCCGCGCCGTCCACCACCCGCTGGTCTACCCCGCGCCACAGGACGGCGCGGGAGAGCCATTCGACGGGGCGGACCACCAGGGCATCGTACAGCTCGTCCACGTAGTACTTGCGGTTGAGCACCCGGGCGAACCCGGTCTCGGCCGGCGCATCGTGCGCCGTCGGAATGCGCTGCGCCAGCGTCGTCCGGAAGCCCAGCCACAGGCCGAGCACGCCGATCGCCACGGCCGCGCCGACCAGGAGATACTCGGTCGAGCCTTCGGGCATCGTGAGCTGCAGGAATTTGTGGGCCGGCTCGATGACGGGCTCGAGCCACCGCTCGAGCGCGGCATGCCCGCCCACCAGGTGCGGCAGGTTGAGAACCCCGCCCACCGCGCTCAGCACGCCCAGCACCACCAGCGGCCCGGTCATGATCCAGGGGGCCTCATGCAGGTGGGTCCGCTCCTTCTCGCCGGTGCGGTTGGTGCCCAGGAAGGTCATCGCCATGAGGCGCGCCATGTAGAACGCGGTGAGCAGCGCGGCCACCACGCCCATGGCGTAGAACACGTAGAAGAGCGGAGTGTCGGCGCCGCGCGCGAAGGCCGCGGCCAGGATCTCGTCCTTGGAGAAGAACCCGGCGAACGGCGGAATGCCCGCGATCGCCAGCGTGGCGATGAGCATCAGCCAGAAGGTGATCGGCATGTACTCCTTGAGCCCACCCATGTTGCGCATATCCTGCGCGTCCTCGTGCGAGTGGGTCGCGTGATACGCGTGGTGCATCGCGTGGATCACGCTGCCCGAGCCGAGGAACAGGAGCGCCTTGAAGAACGCGTGGGTGGCGAGGTGGAAAATGCCGGAGGCGTACGCGCCGGTGCCCACGCCCAGGAACATGTAGCCCAGCTGGGAGACGGTGGAGTACGCCAGCACCTTCTTGATGTCGTACTGCCGGAGGCCGATCGTCGCGGCGAAGAGCGCGGTGAGCGCGCCGATCCCGGCCACCACCAGGCTCGACACCGGGGCCATCGCGAACAGCACGTTGGTCCGGACCACCAGGTACACACCCGCCGTGACCATCGTCGCGGCGTGGATCAGGGCGGACACCGGCGTCGGGCCGGCCATGGCGTCGGGCAGCCAGGTGTAGAGCGGGATCTGGGCCGACTTGCCGGTGCAGCCGAGGAAGAGAAACAGCGTAATGGCGGTGACGATGGCGCCGCCCGGTGTGAGCACGCTGCCGGCACGCTCGGCGACGGCGACGAAGTCGAGCGTCCCGAATGCGCGCCAGATGAAGAACATCGCCACCAGAAAGCCGAAGTCGCCGATCCGGTTCATGATGAAGGCCTTCTTGCCGGCGTCGGCGTTGGCCTTGTCGTTGAACCAGAAGCCGATCAGCAGGTAGGAGCAGAGGCCCACGCCCTCCCAGCCGATGAACATCACCGGGAAGCTCGACCCCAGCACCAGCACCAGCATGAACACGACGAACAGGTTGAGATACGAGAAGTAGCGGGCGTAGCCCGGGTCCTCGCGCATGTACCCGACGCTGAACAGGTGGATCAGGCTCCCCACCCCGGTGACGATGAGCAGCATCACCATGGAGAGCTGGTCCACCTGGAACGCCATGTCGACCTGCAGCCGCTCGACCGGGAGCCAGGACCAGAGCCGCACGATCACCGGTGCGGCTGGCGGTTCGCGGACCATCTCCAGGAATACGGCGGCGGAGACGGCAAAGGCTGCGAGCAGCACGCCCGACCCCACCACCGAGACCGCGCGCTTCGCCTGCGGGCGCCACAGCGACAGCGCGCCGTTCACCAGGAACCCGGCGACCGGCAGCGCGACCGCGAGCCAGACCACGTGCGTGAGGTTCATCAGCCCTGCAGGAGGTTGATGTTCTGGAGATCCACCGACTGCTTGTGGCGGAAGATCGCGAGGATGATGGCCAGCCCCACGGCGGCTTCCGCGGCGGCCACGGTCATGACGAACAGGACCATGATGTAGCCGCTGGCGCCGTGGAGCTGGGCCAGCGCGACGAACGCCAGGTTCACCGCGTTCAGCATGATCTCGACGCACATGAACAGCACGATGGCATTCCGCCGGAGCAGCACTCCGGCCACGCCCAGGCTGAACAGGATGGCCGACAGCCCGAGCGACGGGCCCAGGAAGGTCGTGGTAGGCATCAGATCTTCCGCTTGGCCAGCACCACCGCGCCGACGATGGCGGCGAGGAGGAGGATCGAGGTGATCTCGAAGGGCACCAGGTAGGTCTGGAACAGGGGCGCCGCGAGCGCGCCGACCACGCCGCGGGTGGCGGCTTCCTGGCGGCTCAGCTCACCGGCCGCGAACACCGCGGAGGGGTCGGCCAGCATGGGGGACTGGGCGATATCGGCCGCCAGCCGCTCTGGCGTGTAGCGCCACAGGGCGGCGAGCTCCACGACCAGCAGGCCGATGATCACGACCGTCGCGCCAAGGGACACCGGTCCCCGCAGGTCCGACATCGAATGGGTCAGGTTGAGCAGCATGATGACGAACAGGAACACCACCAGGATGGCCCCGACGTACACCAGGATCTGGAGGATCCCGATCAGCTCGGCGCCCAGCAGCAGGAAGATGGCCGCGAGCGAGAACATCGTGCTCATGAGCCAGATCGCGGACACCACCGCGTTCCGCTGCAGGATGCACATGACCGCCCCCAGCACTGCGGCGAAGGCGAACAGGTAGAAGATGAACTGGGTCATCTATTCGCCCCGCGGGTCGGAGGGGTCCCACAGCGTCGAGACCGGGTGGGTCTGCGACTGCAGCCGCTCGAGATCGTACACGAAACGGCCCCGGGTGTACTCCGAGTTCTCGAAGTGCACGCCTACGTGGATGGCCTCCTCCGGGCAGACCTCCTGGCAGTACCCGCAGAACACGCAGCGGAACTCGTCGATCTCGTAGATCAGCGGGTAGCGGTTGCCCTGCTCGTCCTCGCCCGGCACCAGCTTGATGCAGTTGGCGGGGCAGATCTGGGGACAGAGCCCGCAGGCCACGCATTTGGAGCGGCCCTGCTCGTCGGTCAGCATCCGGTGGGTGCCGCGCCAGCGCTGGGAGAGGCTCCAGTCCGCGGTGCTCTTCTCCTCCGGGTACTGCATCGTCACCTTCGGCTCGAACATGTGCTTGAAGGTGAGCGCCATGCCCTTGAGCGTGGCCCGCACGTAGCTGACCTCGCGCTCGGGGCGCTTCATGACCTTGACGCCGATCGCCATCAGCCCGTCACCTCGTAGGTTGCCTGCCGCCGCACCGATCCGCGCACGAACATCCCGCTGTCGAGCAGCCCGAAGACCAGGATCCCCACCACGATGTTCACGCCGAACAGCGCGAGCGCGGCGAGCTTGGGATTGGTGATGCCCGCCACGTGCTCGATCCCGTAGATGGCCGTGCAGATGACCATGATGTACGCCAGCGCCATTGGCATCAGGACCTTCCAGCCCAGTGCCATGAGCTGATCGTAGCGGAACCGCGGCAGGGTCCACCGGATCCACATGACGAAGAAGATCCAGAACATGAGCTTGACGAAGAACGCCGCGCCGGTCACCAGCGTCTGCAGCACCCCGCCCTGCTCGTCCCAGTGGCCCGGAATGTCCCACCCGCCGAAGAACAGCGTGGTGACCATGGCGCACACCGTCACCACGTTGGCATACTCGGCGATGAAGAAGAACGAGAACTTCATCGCGCTGTATTCGGTGTGGTACCCCGCGATCAGCTCGGATTCGGCCTCGGGCAGGTCGAACGGCAGCCGGTTGGTCTCGGCGAAGCCGGAGATCAGGAACACGAAGAAGGACAGGAACAGCGGGAACACGTACCACAGCCCCGCCTGCTGGTCGTGGATGATCGACGAGAAGGTCACGTTCCCGCTCATGAGCAGGACCGGGATGAGGCTCAGCCCCATCGCCACCTCGTAGCTGATCATCTGGGCGCTGGCGCGGAGCCCGCCGAGGAGCGCGTATTTGCTGTTGGAGGCCCAGCCCGCGAGCGCGATGCCGTAGACGCCCAGCTACGAGATCGCGAGCACGAACAGGAAGCCGACCGGCACGTCGGCCACCACCATGGGCATGGGGCCG
>DATEJD010000148.1:0-6675 GCA_035278325.1 Gemmatimonadales bacterium
CTCCATGCCATCGCGATCGCTGGGCCGGCCGGCTCGGCACTTGGTCCGCTCCCGCTGCTCGAGGCCGAGTGGCCGGCCTGGAGTTTGGGTGATCCGCCGGATCAACTCTCGCTGCTCCTGGCAACCGGAGGGCCGCGTACCGTAAGCAAGGTGGTGCTGCTGGCGTTCGCGGAGCCTGAGGACGTACCGGTGGTGGCGATCAAGGCCCCGCGCGTGTCCGAGGCGGTGGACGGCGTGCGGCGCGAGGCCGACGTCCTGGAGCGGGTGGGCGCCCGCGGCGTGCCCGGCATTCCCCGCCTGCTGCTTCGCCGCGAGTGCGACGGCACGCCCATGATTGTCGAGACGGCGCTCGCCGGGCGACCGCTGGAGGGTCTCATCGATGGCGGGAATCTCGCGTCCTGGGCGGACCGCGCGACCGATTGGCTCGCGGAGCTGGCCCGCGGCGGGAGTGTCCGCCCCGCGGCTCATTGGCGCGAAGCCATCGTGGAGCCGGCGCTCGCACGATTCGAGCAGGTCTTCGGGGAAGTGGCCGACCGCGAGGTACTTCAGGCGGGCGCGGCCATCGTGCGCCGCATTGGCGACCTGCCCTCCGTGCCCGAGCAGCGCGACTTCGGGCCCTGGAACGTGCTGGTCGGGCCCGACGGGGCGCTGGCGGTGCTGGATTGGGAATCGGGCGAAAGTGACGGATTGCCGGCGCTTGATTTGCTCTACTTCCTGGCGTACGCGTCCTTCAGCGCCGATCGCGCCCGGACTCGAGACCAGCGCGTCGCCTCGTTCCGCCGGTCACTGGACCCCACGACTCCGACCGGCGCCACGCGACAGAGGAGCCTCGGGCGCTATGCTCGCGCCGTCGGCCTTGCCCCCGCGAGCCTCGGGCCGCTGCGCACGCTGGTGTGGCTGGTGCACGCCGAGTCGGATGCTCGTCATGCGGCGGCCGATGCAGGCGGGCCGCCCCGCGCGGAAGCACTTCGCCGCTCGCTGTTCCTGGCCCTCTGGGCTGCGGAGGTCGGCAACCTGATGCAGCGATGATGCTCGCTTCGGTGAGCGTCAATCCTGATCGAGCAGCTCCAACCGGCAGGTAACCAGTCCGTCGTCGTGAATCGGTCTCCCGCCCCCCGCCGGCTCCCAAGCGACCACCTCCACGTCACACCCCGTAAGGATGTAGTCGTAGATCGCATTGAGCGGGCCCGCGATCCAGAACCCCATCCGATAGACCCCTGGGTTGAGGTGCAGCTCCGGGATCCGGAGAGTGAGCTCATGAGTGCCCGGCTGGAGCCGGAGCGCCCGGCCCACGAGCAGCGTGTCGGCATTGACCAGCTTGGTGCCCTGGGTGTCGTACAGCGTGACGGCGAGACTCGGAATGGTGCAGGGCCCGCTGGCCTCGACGCTCACGGTGACCACGAGTGGCCCGTCGGGATAGGGTTGGCCCTCGCCCGGACCAGCTTCGCTCCGGTACCGAACCTGCCGCACCCGGACCAGCCCGCTGCCGCTTCGCTCGACTCCGGAGAGATCGATCCATGTGCCGGCGGCGGTGGGTGCCTCGTTCCGGGCGAGATACTGCGCTACGATCGGGCCGGTGGGGCCCGCCGCCACAACGCGGCCCCGCTCCAGGAGAATGGCCCGCCCGCAGAGCCGCTGCACCGCCTCCATGTTGTGACTCACGAAAAGCACCGTACGGCCGTCGCCCCGCGAGACATCCCGCATGCGTCCCAGGCACTTCTTCTGGAACTCGGTGTCGCCCACCGCCAGCACCTCGTCCACGATGAGCACTTCCGGCTCGAGGTGCGCCGCCACCGCAAACGCCAGCCGAACCTGCATGCCGCTGGAGTAGCGCTTGACCGGCGTGTCGAGGAAGGGGCCGATATCGGCGAACGCGACGATCTCCTCGAATTTCCGCTCGATCTCAGCCTTGCGCATGCCGAGGATCGCGCCGCTCATGTAGACGTTCTCACGGCCGGTGAGCTCCGAGTGGAAGCCGGTGCCCGCCTCGAGCAGCGAGCCCACCCGGCCCGTGATCTCCGCCCAGCCCTCGGTCGGGGTCACAATGCGCGACAGGATCTTGAGCAGCGTGCTCTTGCCCGCTCCGTTCCCGCCGATGATCCCCACCACCTCGCCCTGCTCTACCTGGAGCGACACGTCGCGCAGCGCCCAGACCGTGTGGGGCTCCGCGATGCCGTTCCCGTGGAACGGGCGGCGTGCCAGCTCGACGAGGTCCTCCCGCAGCGTTCTGGGGCCGCGCGTCTGGCCGATCCGGTACTGCTTGCCCAGACGCTCGACCAGGATGGCTGGGCGGCTCACGTGCGGCCTTCGAGGCGGAGGGCGAAGCGGCTTGCCATGGCTCAGACGACGTCGGCGAACGACTGTTCCATTCGCCGGAAGACGAAGAGGCCGGTCAGGAGCACCAGCGCCACCGCGAGAGCGGCCGCGGCCAGCTCGGTGGCCGGGAACGCCGCGGCGGGCGCGATCATCCAGCGAAACCCGTCGACCACCGCCACCATGGGGTTGAGCCCATACAACGGCCGCCAGCGCTCGGGGACCAGGCTGCCCGAATACGCCACCGGTGTGGCGAACAGCCAGATCTGCACCAGGAACGGGATGATGTAGCGAACATCGCGATAGCGCACGTTGAACGCGGCGAGCCAGAGGCCAGGGGCGAACGCGGCGGCGATCGCGAGCAGCACGAAGCCGGGGGCCACCAGCAGGCGCACGGACGGCTCGATACCGTACCATGCGAGCACGACGAGCAGCATGACGAACGAGATCACCAGGTCGACCAGGCCCGCGAGTACCGCCGCGAGGGGCAGCAGCAACCGCGGGAAGTAGACCTTGGTCAGGAGCTGGTGCTGCTCGACCAGGCTGTTGCCTGCCTGCGCCAGCGCCGTGCCGAAGTAGGTCCACGGCACCAGGGCCGCGAGCGCGAACACCTCGTACGGGAGTCCGTCCGAGCCCAGACGCGCGAGCCGACCGAAGACCACGGTGAACACGGCCATCGTGAGCAGCGGCTGGAGGACGGCCCAGGCGGCCCCGAGCAGGGTCTGCTTGTAGCGCAGCTTCAGGTTGCGGAGGACGAGGAAGTAGAGCAGCTCGTACGCACCGATGTACTCGCGAACGTCGAGCGGCGCCCAGCGCCTTGGCGGGCGAATGGTGGTGACGGGCGCCTGGCTGGTCGGCATGCGGCCAAGATAATTCGAGGCCGGAGTCATTCCCATCGGCCGGCCACCTCCGCCGGAGCAAAGAAGGTTTCGCCGTGCAGCGGGGCAAAGTAGAGAATCTCGGCGCTGGAGCGTCGAAAGGTGTCGCGCCCGAGCAGGCGCGCGTTCGCCTCGAGCCACGGCCGGACCGGGTCGCCGGTGCTGCCCGCGTGGATCGTCGCCAGGGCCACCCGCCGCCGGCCCCGCAGGACGCGCTCGAGGTCGGCCGGTGTCCGGCGGGTCCCCAGTTGGGTGACCCAGGCGACCACCGGGACATCGCGCTCCAGGTAGCGGGCCACCCCGACCACGCCCGAGGGGAACGAGTGGACCAGGATCACGTCGCCGGGCCGAGCCCAGGCCTCGAGCCGCCGGTCGAGCACCGTGTACGGCTCGTTGGGTCGAGGGACCGGTGCCCGGACGACCTTCCGGGTGCCTGGAAGCCACGTCAGCAGGACGGCCGCGAGCATCGCTCCGGCCAGGCGGCGCGGCAGCTGGTTGATGGCTAAGGCGCCAAGCAGCACGGCGGCGGGGAGCCCCGGGACGTAGTACCGTGGAATGGTGGACGTCGTGGTCTGGCGCGCCAGATCGAACACCAGCGGACCCAGGGACGCTGCCGTCCAGCAGGCCCACAGCAGCACGAGCGGCGGGGTGAACATCGCCCTGCCCGCGCCCGAGCGCACCAGCAGGAGCACCACGGCCGCCAGGATCAGGAGCAGCGCCACGTTGCCATACTCCCAGCCGCCCAGGTCGGACCTCGCGCCGAGCAGGGATGCCGCCAGCTGGACCGGTTGGAGCAGTGCGTCCGGCCAGGTGAGGGCTCCGCTCAACCAGTCGCCCGTGACCCGCCAGCGGGCGAGGCTGGCCGGCACCTGCGCGTACCATGGTGCCACCAGGACGCAGGTCACCGCCGTGAGCCCCGCGAGGCGTCGCCGTCCGCCCTTCCAGACCCACACCAGCCAGCCGACGCACGCCGCCCAGGGAAACGCGAAGAAGTAGTGCGTCAGCAGCCCCGCGGCGCTGGCCACAACCCAGAGAGCCTCGACCCACGCCGGCCGTCCCCCATCGGCGAGGCGAAGGGTCAGCCAGGTGAGCGCCAGCACCAGGCAGCCGACCATGGCATACATCCGACCTTCGAGCGAATAGAAGAATGCCACCGGTGCAAATGCGTAGAGCAGGCAGGCCGACCATGCCGCGGGGCCGCCACCCAGCCGCCGCCCGATCAGCCAGATGAAGGGCAGCGAGGCGAGCGACCACCAGATCGAGAAGACACGCAGCGCGGCATCTGACGGACCGAATACCCGGGTCCAGCCGTTGAGCAGCAGGTAGTAGAGCGGGGGGCTGGTGTCCGAGAGCAGCACGGCCCGGATAACGCGTCCCGGCCCTGCCGGCGGGTCGTCGAATTCGGCGTACTGGCGATAGACGGCCGGCGCCACGGCATCGGTCGCCTGGACGAAGTCGCCGGCCGACTGATCGGCGTCCGCCGCCGGGTGCTCCAGGCTGTGTCCGGTGGCCATGGCCAGCGAAAAGATCTCGTCCGCCCACAGGCCGGGTCGCGCGGCGGCGCGCACGCGGAGCCCGAACGCCGCCACCAGCAGGAACAGCGCCACGAGCACCGCCCACGGTGCCCGTCCCGCCATCACGCAGCGTCCTGCGGCCGGCTCATGGACATGGCGGAGATGAACAGCGACGAGAACAGCGTACTGCAGCCGATGATCACCAGCGTCGCCGCGAACGAGACCCATTCGGGATGCGGCAGGGGCAGGAGATCGGACCGGAGCCACTCGACCAGGATGGAGATCAGGATCGCCCCGCCGCCGCCTACCAGGCCAGCGCCGAGGAGGAGACCGGTTTCCAGCTTAAAGTGGCGGTAGAACGAGGCGAGGGCGCGATTGTCCCGATCGAACCTGCGGCTCCACGAGTAGGTCTTGGCGTGGAGGCCGAGGCTCAGGATCTCGAATCCAACCACGCTGAAGATGGTGGCGAACACGGCCGTCACGCCCGACGCCGGCCGCCCGCCGAAATGCACCAGCCCCAGCAGCACGGCGACGTGGATCAGGAGTCCGAGGCCGAGCAGGATGGCGCCAGGCGCGAGGAACAGCTTGTTGGGCGAATAAAGCAGCATCATGCGCAGGCTGCGCCATCCGTCCCGGAAGGTCCGGAGCTTCGATTCGCCTTTCCGGGGCGCCAGGACGATGGGAATCTCCTTGGTGCGAAGCCCGGCCAGGCCGGCGTTGATCGCCAGCTCCAGGTTGAACTCCATGCCGGGGCTCACCGGACGGATGTCCTCGTAGGTCGCCCGCGGGAACGCCCGGAAGCCGCAGTAGACGTCGGTGTACCGGGTGCCGAACAACAGGTTGAGGATGCGGGTCAGCGCCGGATTGCCGAACCAGCGGTGGAGGGCGGTGATGTTGGCGTCGCCGCCGCCGAGATAGCGGCTGCCGGTGACGAACTCGTAGCGCTCCTCGTCCAGCGCCCGGACGAACTGCGGGATCATCGTGAAATCGTAGGTGTCGTCGGCGTCGCCCATGACCAGGTAGCGTCCGTGCGCGCTGGCGAAGCCTTTCAGGTAGGCGTTGCCGTAGCCCCGGCGCGGCTGATGCACCACCCGCGCGCCCAGGCGCTCGGCGATGGCGACCGACCCGTCGGTCGAGCCGTTGTCGCACACCACGATCTCACCGTCGATCGCCGCGGCGGCGAAAGTGCGGTGGATCTTCTCGATGCAGGGCCCGATGGCCGCCTCCTCGTTGAGGCACGGCATGACCACGGACACGAGCGGGCCGTTGCTCGCTACTCCCATCGCGGACGCGCCTCCGCCGCGGCCGGTCCGAACCGCATCCAGCGAATGCCACCCGCCACGAGCCCGGCCGAGTAGGCAAGCCGCGCCGCCAGGACCACCGGCGCCATGAGCAGCGGCTCGAGCACCCCCGCCCGGACCCAGCACCACAGCACGTAGCCCGCGCTCCCCACGGCGAGCGGGAGGCTCGCGACCACCAGGAGCGCCGGATAGCGGTAGAGCTGGGCGAACCGCGCCGAACGGCTCTGCGCCTTGCTCTCGATGGCGCTGAACCCCCACCGGTAGTTGCGCCGCAGCAGGTTGCGGAAACCGGGGCGATTGTAGTGGTACACGATGGCGTCGGGGTCGAACACGATCCGCCCGCCGCGCTCGAGCACGGCCGACTGCCAGGCCAGCTCCTCATGGGCGTAGGCCACCGGCTGCTGCTCGGTGAACCCGGATGTCCGGGCGAACGCCTCGCGCCTGACGCTGAGATTGCCCGGCGGATGGTTGGGCACCTCGCCGGCGGGCCGCCGCGAGTGCACGTGGTACCAGCCGCAGTAGTAGTCGCAGCGGGCCATGAACGAGAGCCCGTCGGGCAGGTCGAGCGCTCCGCCCATCACCGTCGCGCCGGTCTGGTGACCGGCGAGGAGCCGACGCAGCCAACCCGACGCGGGCAGACAATCGGCATCCAGGAAGATCAGTGGATCG
>DATEJD010000149.1:0-5775 GCA_035278325.1 Gemmatimonadales bacterium
CAGATCGGGCTCCGGGTTTCGCTCGAGGGCACGCTGGTGGGCCGGGCCTACGCCACCGGCGAGCTCATCCGCTGCGACGACACCACGCTCGACGACGGGGTCGACCGCGCCGCGGTGGAAGCCTGGGGCGCCCGCTCGGTCATTCTGGTGCCGCTGCCGGGCACGCAGGCTGGCGTCCAGGCGGTCGTAGCCATCTGGTCGGCGCGGCCCCGGGCCTTCAACGATCTCCACGTCCACACCATTCGACTCATCGCCGGGCTTCTGGCTACCGCACTCGAGCGGGCGGCCGCGTTCGCGTCCAACCAGGTGCTGCTGGCGGAGCGGACCGCCTCGCTCGCCGCCATCCAGGCCGCCGAGGAGCGGTTCCGTACCCTGGTCGAGGGGATCGACGACGTCGTGTTCCGGCTCGATCGGGACCAGCGTTGCGTGGACATCTTCGGCCGCTGGCTCAAGCGCGAGGGGTTCGAGCCTCGCGATTTCCTGGGGCGGACCACGAGCGACATCGTCGGCGGCACCACCGCCGGTGTGCACGAGCGGGCCAACCTGCGGGCCCTCGCGGGTGAGACGGTGACCTACGAGTGGACCCGCGATTCGGCGCGTGGCCTCCGGCACATGCAGACCACGCTCTCGCCCATCCGCTCGGCCGGTGGGCCGGTGGTCGGCATCGTGGGCGTCGGACGCGACATTACCCAGCGCATCGAGGCCGAGCAGCAGGTGCGCCAGGCCCAGAAGATGGAGGCGGTGGGACGGTTCGCTGGCGGCGTGGCCCACGATCTCAACAACATGATGATGATCATCCTCGGCTTCAGCGACTTCCTGATCGGCGCCCTGCAGAGCAACGACCCGCGCCGCTCGGACGCCGAGGAGATCCGGAAGGCCGCCGACCGGGCGATGCATCTCACCCGGCAGCTGCTCGGCTTTGGCCGCCACCGGGTGGTGGCGCGTGAGACGCTGAGCCTCAACTCCGTGGTCGAGGGCATGGAGCGCATGCTCCGTCCGCTCCTGGGCGAGGATATCTCGCTGGTCACGAGGCTGAGCCCCGGCCTGGGCGGCGTCGAGGCCGACTACGGCCAAATGGAGCAGGTGGTCATGAATCTCACCCTCAACGCCCGGGATGCGATGACTCAGGGCGGCCAGCTCACCATCGAGACGGCCGACGTGGACTTTCCCGAGGGCTACGCCTATCGGCACCTCGGGGTCGAGGTGCCGGCCGGAGCCTACGTCCTGCTCACCGTGAGCGACACCGGCCTCGGCATGACCGGCGAGGTCAAGGCCCACCTGTTCGAGCCGTTCTTCACCACCAAACCCACCACGCTCAACACCGGCCTCGGTCTCGCCACCGTGTACGGGATCGTCGTGCAGAGCGGCGGCTATATCTGGGTGGACAGCGCGCCAGGGCAGGGCGCCAGCTTCAAGCTGTGCTTCCCGCGCGTGCTGGCCGACGAGAACACGGGGGAGACCGTCCCGCCCAGGCCCCCGATGATCCGCGGCACCGAGACCGTGCTCCTGGTGGAAGACGAGGACGCGGTCCGGACGCTCGCCTCCCGCGTGCTGGCCGAGCAGGGCTATGCGGTGCACGAGGCGCGCAACGGCCGCGAGGCGCTGACCGTCCTCGAGCGTCCCGATCACGGCATCCATCTCGTCCTGACCGACGTCGTGATGCCGGACATGGGCGGCGTCGAGCTGGCCGATCGGGTAGCGGCCGCGCACCCCAACGTCCGCATCGTCTACATGTCCGGGTACAGCGAGGGTGACAAGCTGCATCCCGGCGTCCGCCAGTCGCCCTATCCCTTCCTCCAGAAGCCGTTCTCCCCCGAGAGTCTGGCCGTTCGCATCCGCGAGGCGCTCGACCGCTCGACCCGGTAGCCCACGTCACATCCGGGGCCCGTCACGCGGTCGCATCTTCTTACGGCACGGCTACGTGCGGGACGGAGGTGTGCCATGGAAAGCAGGGTCAAGGTCTTGGGCCACGCGCTGCACCAGATGCTGGTCGTGTTTCCGGTGGGCTTGCTCACGGTCGCGGCCATCTTCGACATCATCTATCTGGTGAGCGGGGTGCCCGTGTGGGCGGTGACGGCGTACTACATGATCGCCGCCGGGGTGATCGGCGGGCTCGCTGCCGCGGTGCCCGGGTGGGTGGACTGGTGGGCCATCCCGCGCGGCACGCGCGCCAAGCGGGTCGGGCTGGTGCACGGGATCGGCAACGTGCTGGTGCTGGTCCTGTTCGCGTTGAGCTGGCTGCTGCAGCGTCCGTCGCCGGGCGCCCCACCCACCGAGGCAATCGTGGCGGCCCTGGTAGGTGTCGTGCTCGCGGCAGGCACCGCGTGGCTGGGCGGAGAGTTGGTCAATCGCCTCGGTGTAGGAGTAGACGACGGCGCGCATCTCGACGCGCCCAGCTCGCTGTCGTCGCCGTCGGCGCGTGGGTTGGCTCGGGCCAGGGGAGACCGGCGGGTCTACCCCGCCCGCGGGTACGCCGGGGCGGAGCGTCGGGTTTCGGGATAAGCGCGTTGATCCGGACGGGCTCCGCCAGAAGCAACAGCGGTCGAGGGGCCGCCGGCCGAGGGGTCAGCAGCCGAGGGGCCACGGGCCAGCGGGTCTCCAGCCGGGGCGGCACCAAGCGCCCGTTCGAGATCGGCCGCGCGCTGGCCCGCATCCGACGTGCGGTGCGGCCGCTCCCCAAGGCGGCGATGTTTGCCCTGGCGGAGGAGGGGCACCGGAGCCTGTTCGAGCAGCTGGTCGCCTGCGTGCTGAGCATCCGCACACGCGACGAGGTGAGCCTGGTGGCGGCCCGCCGCCTGTTCGCCGCCGCGCCCGATCCGGCGGCCATCGCCCGGCTCGAGCCGGCGGCGATCGATCGGTTGATCGGGGACACCACCTTTCACGCGGCCAAGGCCGCGCAAATCCGCGAGATCGCCCGCCAGACCATGTCCGAACACGGCGGGCGACTCCCGTGTGATGACGAACTGCTCCAGGGGTTTCGAGGCGTCGGCCCCAAGTGCGCGCACCTCGCGCTGGGGATCGCATGCGGTGCGAGCAAGATTTCCGTTGACGTTCACGTACATCGTGTGGTCAACCGATGGGGATTTGTCAGCGCGTCCTCACCCGAGCGTACCATGGCGGAGCTCGAGCGGCGATTGCCGCGCCGGTACTGGGTGGAGATCAACGCGCTTCTCGTCCCCTTCGGCAAACACATCTGCACGGGCCGTTTGCCGCGCTGCTCAACATGCCCGGTCCTCAGTATGTGCCGCCAGGTCGGAGTGAGCGCGCATCGATGACTTCGCTCAGCTGCAGCCGACGATGCGCCAACCAGCCGCCAGTCTGACACCCATCAAGGTCGCGGGGAGGGCCCCTCCGGGCCCGGCGCTGGCTCGTCGAACAGGTGCCCGTAGTGGATTCGGGCGCACTCGGGGCAGAAGGTATGGGTGATCTGGGCCTCGGAGTGATCGAGGATATAGCTCTCCACCCGCTGCCATCCCTCATTGGTTCGGATCCGCTTGCAGAAGCCGCACATCGGGAGCAGCCCCTCGAGGGTGCGGATGGTCCGTTCCTGATGCCGGAGCTGCCAGATCAGCGTCGCGAAGCCGGCTGAGAGCAGGGCGTCGAGGACCGAATCTCCGAGGGTGACCCACGTAGGCCAGGGCCATCCCCACAGCTCGATGATGCCGAGCCGCAGGAACGGCCACAGGACCGCGATAGCGAGGCTGGGCCACCGGCTTCGGCCGCTCCATGCCGCCATCGCGACCGGAATGAGATAGAACAGCAGGGCCGAGTGAACCAGGGGGCCGGTGAGGTAATCCCCGAGGGCTACCACCGCCGCCGCCACGATCCACTGGTAGGGCCGGACGTCCAGTCGGTCCGGCACGACGAAGTGCACTCGCCCTCCGTTTGTGGGCTTGGCGCTCACGCGGAGGCCCAGGAAGGAAGCCACAGCTAATCATAATCGGCCGGTGATCGCGGCGGCGGCCGAGCGCAGCCGCCTCGGCGCTGACTGATTGACGTCTACGCCGTGGGGGGTACCCTTGGAGTAGCGCGAGCTCGCGTCTCGTCGATCTGCGTCGAGCGCATGGGGGACAGCGCCTGGATCACGTTCTCGGAATCGAGGGCAATGAGACCAACCGCACGCGTCCGGCGCAGCTCCGGTTTTCAGGCTTGCGCTAAGCTGTGCCGCCAATATCTCAAGTGGTTCGGCAATGCCACCTATAAGCACCACCACAACGGCGAGCGGTGGCTGCTCGAGAGCCTCCGCAGCGAATCCATTCACACGGTGCTCGACGTTGGGGCCAATGTCGGCAAATGGGCCTTGATGGCCGTGGAAAGCCTTCCCTCAGCGACTATCTATGCGCTCGAGGCGGTGCCGGCGACGGCTGCCCTGCTGCGGAAGACGGTCAGTGGGCACACTCGTATCCGCCCCTTCGAGCTGGGTTTGGCCGCTGAGAGCGGTTCGATTGCCCTCAACTACGATTCCGCGGCGAGCACCCATGCCACCGTCACACGGTATCCTCAGAAGGGGAACCCACAGCCAGTCGAGTGCGCGGTCATGGCAGGAGACGAGTTCCTGGTGAGGCAAGGGTTGACCGCGGTGGATTTCCTGAAGCTGGACGTCGAGGGGGCGGAGCATCTCGTGCTCCAGGGGCTGGAGGGCTCTCTGCGGGCACGGCGGATAAGGATGATTCAATTCGAGTATGGGCGCGTCAACATCCTCACCCACTTCTTGCTGCGGGATTTCTACGAGCTGTTTGAGTCGTACGGCTACTGCGTAGGCAAGATCTATCCTGACTTCGTCGATTTCAGGGCATACGACCTGAACGATGAGGACTTTCTCGGCCCGAATTACCTTGCGTGCCTGCAGAATGACGCGGTGGTGCCCCGGCTTGGGAAAATGGCGTAAGGTATTCGAGGCCATGTGTGCCGGCGCGCCGAATCCTCGCCGGCTGCCGCACCCCTATCGCCCTATCGTCCTATCGCCCTATCGCCCTATCGCCCTCAAACGTACCTACGCTCCCACGCCCGGTACCCGATTGCCCCATTGAGCCACCGCACCAGCGGCACCAGCGCCGCGAAATCCCGCTCGATCATCGCGGCGAGCCGCGAGCTGGTCACCTCGCGCTCGGTCAGCATCCGTGATGCCGTGAATGACTTGTAGCGGAGCCAGCGCCCGGCCGGGTGGCCCTCGGCGTAGCCCCGTGGCAGCCGCGACAGCATTGCCTCTTCGCTCAGGGCGCCGAACCGCCGCCGGAAGGTCGGCGCCCGAACGATCCGATCCAGCGCCTCCGGCTCCTCTGCCACCGCCTCGCGGATCTTCTCCAGCGCCGGCCGGGCCGGCATCCAGATGCCACCCGCCACGAAGCACTCGCCGTCGGCGATCTGGAAGTACAGTCCGGCCCCGGCGCCGTCGGCGTCCTGTCCCGCCCCGCGCCCGGCGTCGTGATGGTAGAACTGGCATGCCGCGTTGGTCTTGTAGGGTGACTTGTCCTTGGAGAACCGCACGTCGCGGTGGATCCGGAAGATCGAGCGCCTGGGATCACCGGTCAGCTCGGGGGCGACCCGGGCCAGGCGCACGTCCATCTCCTCCACCAGCGCGCGGAGCGGGCCGCGCACTTCCATTTCGTATACGGCTCGATGACGCTCGAACCACTCGCGGTCATTGTGCCGGGTCAGGCCGCGCAGGAACTTGAGCGCGCCGGGGCCGAACCCCCGAAACTCCGTCGTTGTCACTCCGTTCACGAGCTGCTCCTTGAGCCGGCGGGGCAGGCGCTTGATGGCCAGCTCCCGACG
>DATEJD010000150.1:0-4319 GCA_035278325.1 Gemmatimonadales bacterium
CGAGCGGTTGCCGCGCCAAGGCCGCCGCGCCGAGGAGCAGGATGACGCCGACCGGGCTCCCGAAACGCACGAGGCCGGTCGCGAGACCGGCCCCGTAGGCGAGCGTGAACAGCAGCGCGGGTCGCGGCCTCACCGCGGCCCTGCTCCGATCAGCCCTCGAGCGCGTGCCCCTTCGCACCGCACCGCGGCGCGAGGGAGATCTTCCGGAACCCGTCCAGCATGGCCACGTCGATGACGGCGCGGCTCTGGTGCTTCTCCAGGTTCACCTCGGTGAGCACCGTGCCGGTGCGGCTCGAGACGTAGCGCGGTGGCACCCGATTGAGGGTGTAGACCATGGCGTCCTCGCGGCAGACGTCGCAGCCGCAGAAGGCGGGAAAGCGCGGGCGCAGGGATTCGTACGACGCCCGAACGTGCTCCTCCACCAGGTTGTGGATCACAGGACCGCCAGGGCGGGCGTGACGAGCGCGCCGGTGAACGTGGAGCCCGTGGTGCCGGTGAGGCGGCAGGCGTGGTACTCACCGACCGCGGACGCGGGAAGGTCGAGCAGTACCAGATGGTTGGTGCGGGTGCGGCCGAGCATGAGGTGGCCGCGGCGGGCCGGCCGCTCGACCAGCACCTCGTGGACTTCGCCCACCCGGGCCGCGTTCTTCCGGCGGGCGTTGGCGCGCACGGTCTCGATGAGACGGTCGAGCCGCGCCGAGGCGACCTCGTCCGGCACATGGTCCCTGAGGCGCACCGCCGGCGTGCCCTCGCGCACCGAGTACTTGAAGGTGTAGGCGTCGTCCAGGTCGGCATCGGCGACGAGCGTGAGGGTCTCCTCGAACTGTGCCTCAGTCTCTCCGGGGAAGCCGACGATGACATCGGTCGAGAGCGTGATGCCCGGGACGGCCGCGCGGAGCTGGTGGACCACCTCGAGGTAGCGCTCCCGGGTGTAGCGCCGGAGCATGCGCCGGAGCACCGCGTTGGAGCCGCTCTGCACCGGGAGGTGGACGTGCTCGCACACCGCGGGCGTACCGGCCATAGCCTCGATGACCCGTGGCGTGAACTCGGTGGGGTACGGGCTGGTGAACCGCACCCGCCGGATGCCGTCCACGCCGCCGACGGCGCGGAGCAGGTCGGCGAAGTCGTGGGTGCCGTCATGATAGCTGTTGACGGTCTGGCCGAGGAGGGTGATTTCCGACGTGCCGCCCTCGGCGAGCGCGCCCACCTCGCGGACCACATCGTCGAGCCGGCGGCTCCGCTCGGGCCCGCGGGTGTACGGGACGATGCAGAAGGTGCAGCGGTAATCGCAGCCGCGCTGTACCGTAACGAAGGCGGTCGGCCCCTTTTCGCGCACCGGCGGGACGTCCTCGTAGTGCTCCCACGAGCGGAAGCCGGTGTCGGTGCTGCGCTGACCGCCGCCCGCCATTCCGATCAGATCCGGCAAATTGCGGTAGGCGTCCGGGCCGACCACGAGGTCCACCCGCGGCACCCGCTCGAGCAGCGCCGGTCCGAGGCGCTGGGCCATGCACCCGACGACGCCCAGCACGTCGCCCGGACGCTTGTGGCGCTGCAGCTCGCCCACTCGGCCGATCACCCGCTGCTCAGCATTGTCGCGCACGGCGCAGGTGTTGACCAGCATGACGTCGGCGTCGGCGGGGTCATCGGAGCGCACGTAGCCGGCGCGGTCGAGGAGCCCGAACATGAGCTCCGAGTCCGCGACATTCATCTGGCAGCCGTACGTTTCGATGTAGACGCGTTTCATGCCTGTGTCAGCTGAAGTCGGATCGCGATCGGGATCCACGGCTCCGGCGGGAGGCTGGTGCGCCCTCTGGTCGCTGCAGTCGCCGGCACCCATGGGTTGGGCTGCTACTACGGGCCGAGGTCGTGCCGTCCTCGAAAAATACTACGGCCTCACCATCACACCCAGGTTCAGCAGAAACGTCCGCTCCTTGAACGCGCCCGCGGTGCGCCAGACGTGCTCCAGTCCCAGGTCCACGCCGGCCCGCTCCTGCGCGAAGCGGATGCCGGTACCCGCGGAGACGCCGAGCTCCTTCGGCTGCTCGCCGGTCTCGAGGAGGAACGGGAGGGTGCCATAGCGCACGCCCAGCCGGAGCGGGCGCCTGGACGGGCGGCGCAGGTTGGGGGTGAATTCGAGGCCGAAGGACGCCTCGTAATTGTTCTTGCTCCCGACCCCGCCCTGCTCGAGCAGATCGCTGTTGGCGCCGGACCAGGTGTGCACGAGGAGCTGGCTGGCCATCTCGAGCTTGGGCCGGGCATGCCAGCGAAGGCCGAATCCGAAGCTGTACGGCAGGTCGATGGGGCCGACCCGGGTGGAGTCGCGGTCGACGTTCACGTGACCGTCGGAGCGGACCGTCGCCGCCATGCTGAACCCCGGGCCGAAGTTCCGGATCACGCCCAGCTCCACGCCGACCCCGGCGTACGAGAGCTCGGACATCTGCGTGAGCGGCTGGTAGCTGCTGTCCGCAAAGGCGCGGTGAAACCGCATCCGGGCGGTGCCAGTGATGATGTGGAACGCGGCGCCGATCAGCCAGTCGTCCTGGATGCGGTAAGCGCCGGCCATCCGAAGGTCGCTGAGGCCGCCGCGCGAGGACAGCGTATCGTTCACCGGGACGAGGACGTCACGGATCGGCAGGGTGTCCACGCTCGCCAGGGTGAAGTCGCGGCTGGTGTAGTTGGCGAAGCTGACGCCCAGGACGGCCGGATACCTCTTGATGGGCCCCGCGATGGCGATGAAGGGGAACCGGGTCTCGCGGACCGATTGGCTTCCCGCCGGATTCTCGACGTGACGGAAGTCCTGCAGCGAGGTGAAGTCGGCTCCCAGCGCGCCGATCCGCCCCAGCGCCGCGGGGTTGAGCCCCGATTCTCCGTCGAAGAGCCCGAAGGCGCCTCCCATCGAAAAGGTCCGCGTGCTGAGCGGGCGGCCGGGCATGCCCAGCCCGCGCACGCCGAACTCCGATGACTGGGCGCTGGCGGCGGCGAGCGGCGCCACCAGCAGGGCGAGGACCACGAGTGAGCGGCGCACCTAGGGTGTCTGGAAGGGGAAGGATCGCTGGTACGTGATGCGCAGCCGGGGCGCCACCTGCACCGAAGGATCGGGCCCGTGGGAGCGGGTGGAGAAGAACTGGGCACGCGCGAACGTGGCCGCTTCCGGCGCGATCCGGAGGAAGATGCTCTGGGGGCGGAGACTCGACGCCTGCCACACCTGCACGAAGCGGGTCACGTCCAGGCGGACGGTGTCGGACTCGATGACCGGGAGCGTGTCGGTGCCGGTCCGGATCAGCGCGGTATCGCTGCTGATCGGCGACTTGGCGCCGATGTCGCCCGCCACCGGGAGGGCCTGGAGGATGGACGGGTCACCGTGCAGGGAGAAGATCGGGCGCACCGGGGTGATCTCGAGGGTGGCGCGCACGATCGAGGACGAGTCGAGGAAGTCCCGGCTGAGATTGAAACGCACCAGCGCCCGGCTCGACGGCTCGCCGCCCACCGTCAGCAGCGAGTCGACCGGCACGATGGGATTCTCGGTGACGAAGATGTTGAACGCCGTGGCCCGGCTGAGCGACTGGTGCTTGACCGAGCCCGTGTCGGGCACATCCAGGGTGACGAAACTGGTGAATGTCGCCGCCGAGCTCGACGCCAGCGAGCCCACCCGAACGCCGGTCGGCGCGTTGGCGGTCATCGCGAGGGCGATCGCGAGGGTGCTGTCGCTGCCCACCAGTGCGACCCGGCCCACCTCGGTGGCGTCCAGCTTGGCGGACACCGCACCCGTGTGGACCGAATCCGGGACGACGATGGAGTCGATCAGGTTGGCAGGAACCAGCAGCGGCTCGATCCCCGTGAACGTCACCGTGCTATCCACTCCGCTGGGAATTCGGTAGAGGAACAGCTTGAGTCCGCCCACCAGCGTGTCGCGGGCGACGATGGTGACGTTGATCAGGGCCGAATCGACCGTGAAGGTGCGAAAGGTGTCGCGGACCGCGATCTGGTCGCTTCGGGGGGCGAACTGGTAGACCGGGCGGTCCTCCGACGCGGGAAAGCCGTTCGACAGGAGCAGCGCGGTGCCGCGGCCGCGGTTGACGTAGCCGCCGCTCGCCAAATCCGCCGCGGCCGGGAAGCTGCTGTCCAACCCCCCGATCGCCGGCACCACGGTGTCGAACACCTGCGGCGACCCGCCGGGACAGAGCTGGGGACAGTCGGCGGGCGAGGTAAGGCGCTCCTGGCAGGCGGTGACGATCCCGACGCCGATCCCCACCGCCACACACCAGCGGAACCACCGCGTCACGTGAGCTGCTCCGGACCGAACGCCGAGGGCAGCAGCT
>DATEJD010000151.1:0-6835 GCA_035278325.1 Gemmatimonadales bacterium
ACGTGTGGCGCGTCCTCCAGCGTCACACAATCGTGACAATTCCTTGACAACGTAGCCTGACGTCCTGCCCCGCCCCACTCCAGTCGAGGAGCCTCGTGAGCTGGCTCTTTCCCGACGAACGGCGATTCTTCGACGACTTCAGCGCGATCGCCGCGCGGTTGACGACCGTGGCGACGCTGCTCGAGCAGGCCTTGGATGACCCGGGACGGCTGCCCGAGACCGTCACCACCATCGGCCGGCTGCAGGTGGAGGCCGATGAACAGGCCCACGAGCTCGACGTGCACATGGACCGGCTGTTCATCCCGCCCATGGATCGCGAGGACATTCACCTCCTGTCCACCCGGCTCGCCCTGGTGGCGGATTTCATCGGCGGCACGGCGCGGCGCGCCGTGAGCCTCAAAGCCACCGAGCGCCGCGAGCCGGCCGTGGCCCTGGCGCGCATCCTGGTCCGGGCGGTAGGTGAGATCGAGATGGCAGTTCGCCATATTCGTGAGAGCGACGAGGTCCTCGCGCGATGCCGGGAGATCAAGGCGTCCGAGGAGGAAGGGGACGCCGCCTGGGAGGCCGCGGTGACGGAGCTGTTCGCCGGCACCCCCGATCCCATCGACGTGATCCGGTGGAAGGCGCTGTACGACCAGCTCGAGGACACCCTCGACGCGTGTGACGATGTCGCGAACGAGCTGGAGACCATCACCGTCAAGCACGCCTGAGTCGCTCCACACGCCACGAGCAGCGCATGGACAAGCCTCGCATCTTTCTGGGCTCATCAGGCAAGCAGCAGAAGCTGCAGTACTTCACGACGCGTTCGGAGACCGACCCGAACATCAGCGCGCGAACGTCCGGGGTCTACCTGCGCGCCAACGCCGAGGACCTGAGCATCCTTGACGGACAGGACGATCGGCAGCGCGCCGAGCTGATCGCGCAGCGGCTGGCCCAGTGGAAGTCGAGCGCGAACGCCTGAAGCCAGCCGCCGCCCGGTTCCGAAACCCCTGGCCCGACAGCGAGCCCCACGGACTGCGCGACCTCATCCGCTGGGCTCTCGATCGCCGCGCCCGCCCTCGCGTTCCTACCCCGCCGCGGGGCGCCTTTCCCCGATCCTCGCCGATCATCACCTACCCCCGCGCCGACACCGCCGAGCGCCGGGCCACCTGGATCGGCCACTCCACCGTGCTCCTGCAAGTGGACGGGCTCAACCTGATCACAGACCCCGTGTTCAGCCAGCGGGCCTTCCCGGTGCAGTGGACGGGGCCGCGCCGGGTCATGGACCCGGGGCTCCCGCTGGAACGCCTGCCGCCGCTCGACATCGTGCTGCTGTCGCACAATCACTACGACCACCTCGATCGACCGGCCGTGCTGCGCATGGCGAAGGCGCACCCGGGCGCCACCTGGATCGTTCCGCTCGGGCTCGGCGCCTACATCAGGACCTGGGGAGCCCGCGAGATCGTCGAGCTGGACTGGTGGCAGACCATCGAGGTGCGCGGCGTCCGGGTCACCGCCACGCCGGCGCGGCACTTCAGCAACCGGCGGCTGGGCGATCGCAATCGGTCGCTCTGGTGCGGGTTCGCTGTGGCGGTTGGCGGCTGGCGCGCCTGGTTCGCGGGCGACACGGCGTATCACCCGCAGTTCGGCGAGATCGGCGCGCACGCCGGCCCATTCGAGTTCGTGATGATCCCGATCGGCGCCTACGACCCGCGCTGGTTCATGGAGCGGGTCCATGTCGATCCCGAGCAGGCGGTGCGGATCTACCAGGACGTGGCCGCGCCGCACCCGAACGCGCCGCTTCCGCTCATGCTCGGCATTCACTGGGGGACCTTCCGGCTCACCGACGAGCCGATGGACGAGCCGCCACGCCGCGTGGTGGCACGGTGGCGGGACGTGGGGCTGCAGGACGAGCGGCTGTGGATCGCGGCCTTCGGGGAGACCCGGGAGGTGAGCGGGGAGCGCGGGCCGGAGTCACCCTGAACGCAGTGAAGGGGGCATGACCGAACGCATGCCCCCTTCGCTTCGCTCAGGGTGACTCCCCTCACCGCTTCGCGCTCACCACCTCACGCCGCGATGACCGGATCAACCCTTGGGTGTGCCGTCCGTGTTGTCGGTCGCGCGACGCTGGGCGCCGTCCCACACCTGACGGGGAATACCGCTCGCGACCGAGAGCCGCCAGCGGAACTGGAGCCCGCGCCCCGCGCCGCCCGACGCGTCGGCCGGGTCCGGGGTGAGCTCGAGCACTTTGGCGAACTGCCCCGAGAGCCGGCCGATCAGCTGCTGCTGCTCTTCGGTCAATTCGATATGAATGGGTTCCGAGGCGTCGTCCATGTGGATCTCCAGGACAAAGAACTGCCCGCCATGCGCGGGTTGGATACGACAGGCTTCGCAGAGGACAACATCGGCTGCGCGAACGTGGCCGCGCCGACCCGCCGGCGCAAGAGCGCCCGGCGGTCGTCACCAGATTGTTACCTGAAACGCGAGTGGGCGTCGGGGGTGTCAGCGTCCGCGACGTTTTCCGATTTCGACCAGGAGCCAAGATGACCGTCCAGCACGATACCGCGCGATCGAGATTCGTGATCGCACTCCCGGACGGCGACGCCCAGTTGCTCTACGCCATGTTCGCCGATGATGTGATCGACCTGCAGCACACTGAAGTGCCGCCGTCCGGGAAGGGCAAGGGCGTCGGTGACGCACTGGTGCGCGCGGCGCTGGCGCACGCTCGCGCGCGTGGGTTCAGGGTAATGGCCACCTGCCCGTACGTGCAGGCGTGGCTCCGCCGGCATCCCGAGGAGCGACCATGAGATGACGGCGGGTACCGGGGTGTGAGGGCAGCCACAAAACGAGGGGCGGAGCACGGCGATGTGGCCGCGCTCCGCCCCTCGTCCTGCGATGATGCTTAGCGGCCGAAGTTCATGGCGCCCATCACGCCGAACGAGGTGCTCCCTCCATCGAGACCCACCGGGAAGCTGATGCTCGGGTTCAGGCTGAACCGCGAGTTGAACACGAACCCGGTGCCCAGCGTGAGCAGGCCGTAGCTCTGCGAGTCGGAGACGGAGTTGGTGCCGTCATCCACGGTGGCTCGGCTGTTGGCAAACTGGAACGCCGCGTTGGGAATAAACCGAAGCTGCGGGTTCCGCCCCAGCAGCGCGCCGACCGAGGCGCCGAGGGCAAAGGTCCGGCTCGAGAGATCCACCCCGCTGCCGAGGACGTCATTCGGGCCCGAGCTCAGGCCCAGGCTCGCGATCGGGCACAGCTCGGCGGTCCGGCTGGTGTGAAGCGGGATCTGGTACCCGCCGCCCACATTGAAGTCGAACGACGAGCCGTCGGCCGCATCGTAGGACGTGGTGCCGATGCCCGCCTTGCCGTACAGGCCCTTGGGCGTGCCGTACCCGAACGTGCCGCCGAAGCTGTTGGCCCCGTCGGCGAACTGCCCGCCGCCGGCGATCTGCATGCGGCCGCTCGAGAACGCGGGCATGCCGACGCAGGTCTGGGCCGCCGCCTGCGTACTCAGGTAGAGAGGAAAGGCCAGCGAGAGGATGAGAATGCGCCGCATGTCTGTCTCCCCGACTGTGGTAGTGCCGTCCGTGCACAGGCAACCGGACGGTCTCGCGCGTTGCGAGACTCCTGGCTTTGCGTCCCCGCCTCACGACGGGTTTGCCTTGAAATGGGGCTGGTGGCCGGACTTGCGGTCCACCGGCCAGGGGATGCGGCAACCCTTGTGCCGCGAGAAGTGCAAACCTATGCACCGAATCGGGTTGGACAGCGGGGTGAGATCGCGATCACTGTCAGCGGCAGCCGTTGACCGCGAGGCCGACATCCACATCGAGGCGTAGCGTGTCGCGCGGAGGTGTGCCCAGCTGAAGATCGAGTGTGGCGCCCGAGAGCTCGCGCGGTGCGCCACCCGGAAGCGTCAGCTCGAGCGCGACCGTCGCGGGGCCGGGAATAGCGAACGCAGGCGCGACCTCGATCACGTAGCCACCGTGCGCGTCGGTCACGACGGGACCGATCCGCTGGTCGACCGGCCGAGCCTGGCCGGGATCGGACTGCTGAACATGGATCGCTACGCCGACGTTGGGCAGCGGCGCGCCGCACTCGAGGACCGTCCCGCGTACCGCGCCCGAGACGGGCGCGCCAGCGGAGACCGCGAGATCGCCGCCCTCGATGCATCCGGCCAGCACGGCAAGGAGCGCCGCGCGCGCCGCGTCAGCACAGCTCACGGCCCAGACCTTCGTCCATCGGTGCTCCCACTACGTCCGCCGGGTTGGCGGAACTGGCCATGGCTTCCGCCCGCGCTCAGGCGGCGGGCAGGAGAATGAGCTTGCCGTGCGTCTGGCGCTGCTCCAGCCGGCGATGCGCCTCCGCGGCGTCGGCCAGCGCGAACGACTGCCCCACGGTCACCCGAAGCCGACCGGCGAGCACCAGCTCCTGCAGCTCGCGCCGGGCGGCGTTCCATCGCTCCGGCGGGTCCGCCGCAAGCCAGAAGCTGCTCACCCGGAGATTCCGAGGGTAGAGCTCGTCGGGATGGATCGGCGCGGGAGAGCCACTGGCCTCGCCGAAGAAGACCAGATGCCCATACAAGCCTAGGACCTCCAGGCTCGCAGCCTGGGTGGTCCGCCCGACCGAGTCGAATACCGCGTCCACGCCCCGGCCATCGGTGCGCTCCCGTATCAGCGCGACCGACTCGGGCCCGTATGCGAGCGGGATCGCCCCCAGCTCGCCGATCAGGCTTCGCTTGGCCTCCGACGACGCGGTGCCGAACACGCGGACCCCTCGCCGGAGCAGCAGCTGCACCAACAGCGCGCCCACGCCGCCGGCAGCCGCGTGCACCAGCGCCGTCTGTCCCGGCTCGAGCGCGGTCGCGAAGTGTGCCAGACCGTATGCGGTGAGGCCCTGGACGGGAAGCGCAGCCGCGACCGGCATCGCAATCCCGTCGAGCAAGGCGAACAGGGCGTTAGCCGGTGCGGCGGTGTATTGCGCGTAGGCACCGCTGGTGCGCGGGGCCCAGAACGCGACGCGACGGCCGAGCCAGTCGGCGGCCACGCCATCACCCAGCGCTTCGACGACTCCGGCCGCCTCGTTGCCCGGGATCCAGGGCAATCCGGGCGGATCGTAGATGCCCCGGCGCCTCTCGGTGTCGGAGAAGTTGACCCCGACGGCCTCGATGCGAACGAGGACCTCGCCGGCACCCGGACGAGGAACGGGATGGGTGCGCAGGGTGAGCACGTCGGGACCGCCCAGCGTCTGAACCACGATGGCTTGCATCCGTAAGCGCCGCTCTACGGCTTGAGAGATGCCTGGGCGGGCATGATTGCCTCGCCTGCGCGGCGGTCAGGCCGCCGTAGGATGGGAGAGTGGTACCAAGTTGCCACTCAGGCCGATCCCCGGCCAGGTCGCACCGGGCAGTCCAACTGAGAATCCCTCACCGCTGGGTACGTCCTACCTGCACACCACCGCCGCATACATGCGCCGTGCCCGCCGACCCAACGAACCGGCCCGGGCACGCGCCGGACACTCCAAGGAGAGACTCATGCTTCCGATCCGCCGTTCGACCTTCGGGACCGCCCTCGCGCTTGCCGCGATGGCCCTGGCCGGCGCTGCCACGCCGGCACACGGACAGTTCGGCAAGCGGCTCAAGAACGCCGTCAAGCGGACCGCCGAGGATCGAGCGATTCAGGAGGCCGTGAAGACGGAGAACCAGGCCATCGACGGCGCCATGAGCGGCGCCCAGGGCGCCACCCCTGACACGACCGCCGCTTCGGCGGCGCCGGCCCCGACAGCGGCCACGGCCGCTCCTACCGCCGCGAGCACCGCCCCGGTCGCCGGCGCGGCCGACACCCTCAAGCCCGGCCAGGGTGCCTGGGCAAACTACGACTTCAAGCCGGGTGAGCGGGTGCTCTTTGCCGACGACTTCGCCGGCGACCAGGTGGGCGATTTCCCCCGTCGCATGGAGTTCAAGACCGGCTCGCTGGAGATCGTCGAGTGGCAGGGCACCCGATTCCTCCGCGCCAACTCGGATTCCCGCTGGTTCGTCGGTGTGCCGGAGACGCTGCCGCAGCGGTTCACCATGGAGTTCGACTACGCCATTCCCACCGGCGGCGAAGTCTGGATCTCGTTCGCGGACGAGAACAAGCGGATCCAGCTCGGCGGCGACGGCACCGCGGTGGTCTACAACAACGCCAATGGCGTTCGGGCGGACGGCCGTCTGCCCCACGCCAAGCGCGGCGACCTGTACCGCGCCCGGGTGCTGGTGGATGGCGGCTACATGAAGGTCTACCTGGACGACACTCGGCTGCTCAACGTGCCCAACGCCGAGCTCGGACGAGGCACCAGGATCGCGTTCTACACCGACGGCGACGCAACGCAGCCGTCCCTGTTCGGCAACTTCCGCATCGCCGCGGGCGGCCGGAAGCTGTACGACGCGATCGCGCAGCAGGGCCGGGTGGCGACCCAGGGCATCTACTTCGACACCGGGAGCGACCGCATCCGGCCCGAGTCCACGCCGACGCTCAAGGAGATCGGCGCCATGCTCACCGAGCATGCCGAGCTCAAGCTCACGATCGAGGGCCACACCGATGACGTCGGTCAGGCGAGCGCGAATCAGGCGCTGAGCGAGAAGCGGGCGGCCGCGGTGCGAGAGTACCTGATCGCGACGTATCAGGTGGACGGCAGCCGGCTCAGCGCGAAGGGGTTGGGTCAGAGCAAGCCGGCCGCGTCGAATGCCACGCCCGAAGGCCGTCAGCAGAACCGGCGGGTGGAGCTGGTGAAGAGCTGAGCCCGGCGGCACCGGAGGGTGCGGGCCAGAGGTGGGGACCGAGTCACCCTGAGCGAAGCGAAGGGGGCATGACCCAAC
>DATEJD010000152.1:0-3107 GCA_035278325.1 Gemmatimonadales bacterium
CGGGCCCGCGCCGCCGGCTCGAGCTGCGATTGGCGGGCGACGAACTGCGACAGCAGGCGGAAGTCCTCGTCATCGAGCTCGGGGATGGAGAGCGCATCGTCGGGCCGGGCTGGGGCGGCGGCCGTCGGCGGGGCCTCGTAGGGGCGGTCGCGGGCGACGATGGTGCCGGCGACCAGATCGCCCAATCGCTTGCCCCGCGGGTGGAAGGCGACCAGCAGGAGCCCGATCAGGTAAGGCGGCGGCAACGCGTCGGCCACGCGGAGCAGGTTCCGGGCGGCGGCGGCGCCGAACGTCACCGCGTGGCCGGTGTCCATCACCACCCGGATCCCCGCGATGCGTTTGCCCGGCGTCTGGCCGCGCCGGAGCCCCTCGAACAGGATGAAGTAGCCGTTCCACACGACGAAGCCGGCGAGCACCAGCACCACCGAGCCGACTCGCCCGATCCTCACGCCGTATCCCGACAGGATCGCCAGTACCAGGAACAGCGCCAGGACCGACCCGATCAGGATCAGCATGTCGAGCACCGCGGCCAGCGCCCGACTGCCGATGCCGGCGATCTCGAGATCGAGCGCCACGTGCTCGGGCGTCTCGATCTCCAGGTGCTGCCGATAGTCGGGAGGCGTAACGGGAGCGACGGGGGCGGGCATGCTGCGATTGTAATATCTTTTCGGCCATGACGCCTCCCATGCTTCGCCCCCTCAGCGTGGGCGAGATCCTCGACACGTCGTTTTCGCTGTATCGCCGCCACTTCGGGGCACTCGCCACGGTCTCCCTGGTGTGCACCGGGCTGCCGCTGGTGCTGCGGCTGTTCGTGGAGGCCTCGGGCGGGCTGTTCGCGCACCTCACGCTCGCGCTGCTGTACATGTTGAGCCTGGTGGTGCTGAGCCTGGTGGCCACCGGGGCCACGGTGTTCATCGTCTCGGAGAGCTACCTGGGCCGGCCGCTGACGGCCCGGGAGGCGCTGATGCGGGCCACGCCCTACATGGCCCGCATCCTGATCGCCTCGCTGCTCATGGCGTTCGTCATCGGACTGGGCTTCCTGCTCCTGGTGGTCCCCGGCGTCATCTTCGCCGTCGGTCTCGCGGTGGCGATCCCGGCGGTGGTGCTCGAGCCGGGCCGGAGCGCGAGCGCGGGCCTGTCGCGATCCTGGGAGCTCACCCGCGGCTCGCGCTGGCGGATCTTCGGACTCGGCCTCACCCTCTTCCTGCTGCTGTACGTGCCCGTGGTGGCGATCAGCGGGCTCGTGGCGGTGGTGCTGCCCGGGGAGCCCGCCGCCGGCTTCGGCGCGGCGTCGACCGCGACGGTGGTCGCACTCGCCATCGGCGGCGTGGTTCAGCTGTTCATCTATCCGCTCTTCTACTGTGTGCTCACCGTGACGTACTACGATCTCCGGGTGCGCAAGGAAGGGTTCGACCTGGAGCTGCTGGCGTCGTCGCTGCAGACGGCTTGACCCGGTGAGCGCCCCGGCCGCCGCCGGCGACTCCACCGCCGCCGCCCTGCGCGCGGTGCTCGACCGCGTCTTCGCCGCGCCGGCCTATCGCTGGGCCGAGGAGCCGCCGCTGCTCCGCACGCTGCGCGAGTGGTGGCACCGGCTGACCGACTGGCTCGAGGGTCTCCGGGTCGGCAATCCGTACGTCTTCCGGCTGTTCGTCTTCGCGCTGCTCATCGTGCTGCTGCTGGTGCTGGCGCACGGCCTCTGGATCATCTGGCGGACCGTACGCGGCGCGACCACGCCCGACGAAGCCGGGCTCGAGGCGCGCGCGAGCGAGCCGCGGGACGCCGCGTGGTACTTCCGCGAGGCGGACCGTGCCGCGGGGCAGGGTCGGCGGCCGGAGGCGTTGCAGCTCGCA
This sequence comes from Gemmatimonadales bacterium, assembly GCA_035278325.1. Lineage (GTDB taxonomy): Bacteria > Gemmatimonadota > Gemmatimonadetes > Gemmatimonadales > GWC2-71-9 > CAVVWJ01. The sequence continues at coordinate 1,851 of DATEJD010000152.1, forward strand.
TTCGTCGGCCTGGCGCTGACGCTGGACGCTCAAGGGCTGCTGCGATACCACACGAGCAAGACGCCGGCGGAATGCTCACGCGAAGCGCAACTGAGCCGCGTGGACCGGGAGCGCCTCCGCGGATTGGTCGGCGCGCTCTACGCCCACACGTTCGGGGCGCGCCCGCTGGAGCAAGAGGAGTACCGCCACTGGCGCGAGGACATCGCCCGGCCCTGGCATGCGGCAGCGCACTGAGCTCGGGCTGGGCGCGGGTATCGTCTTCGTCCTGGGCGTCGCGGCCGGGCTGATCGGCTTGCAGCGTGCGCGGCTGTCGGATACCGACCCGCGGCGCTCGACCTATCTGGCCGGACCGTCGGGCGCGCGCGGCTTCGCGGAAGCGCTCGGCCGGCTGGGCGTGACGGTCGAGGCGTTCCGCCGGCCGATCGCCTCGATTGATACCGTCACCAGGCCGGGCACGATCACCGCCTTTCTCGATCCCTCCCTGGCGCTGACCTCGCGGGAGGGCCAGATCGTGGCGGGCCTCCCCGGCGATATCCTGCTTGCCGGCGTGCGCGCCACGGCGGCGATGCGATGTCTCGGCTGGGACGCAGAGCCACGCTCGGACGACTCCCTGGCCGTCGTGCCGCCGCCCGGCGGGGAGGCGCGCCGGTTTTTCCGGGCCCGCGCGGTGCTGGTCCGCCGCGACTCGGCGGAGGCAGTCGATTCCGCGAGCGCCGAGGACGACGTGCCGGTCCGGTGCACCATACCGGCGGCGACGGTGGTCGATACGCTGCTCCGAACCACGGGTGGCAGTCCGGTCGTGGTGCGGCTCGGGCTCCGGAACGGTCGCACGGCCACCCTCGTCGCGGACGGGCGGTTGTTCACCAACCGCGCGCTGCGCGAGACCGCGGCCGGCCCGTTCGTGCTCGGGCTCGTCGTGCCGCGCTACCGGCGGGTGTTGGTGGACGAGTACCACCATGGGTTCGACGCCTCGCGCAGCCTGAGCGGCGCGACCGTCGACTGGACGCTGCGCTCGCCGTGGGGCTGGGCCATTCTCCAGCTCGCGGGTGTCGGGGTGCTGGCCCTGCTCGCGTCGGGGGTGCGGTTCGGGCCCATCCGGTCCGGGATCGAGCGCCGCCGCCGCTCGCCGATCGAGCACGTGCGCGCGCTGGCCACCGCCCTCGCCGCCGCGCGGGGCCACGACGTAGCGGTCCGGCTCATCGTCCAGGGACTCCGCCGGCGGCTCTCCGCCACCGGCCGGAGCGCGCCGGGCGACAT
>DATEJD010000153.1:0-3228 GCA_035278325.1 Gemmatimonadales bacterium
AGGGCGCCGGCGACGATGGCGGCGATGGTGAGCCAGAGCGCTGCGCGGTCGGCCAGCGCCTGCGCGCGTGAGCGGGAGGTCTGCGCCTGCTCGACCAGCCGCATGATCCCGGCGAGCGCCGTCTGCTCGCCCGTGCCGGTCACCTGGACCCGCAGTGATCCGGCCTGATTGACGGTCCCGGCGATGACTCGATCGCCCGCACCCTTCTTCACCGGCCTGGACTCGCCGGTGATCATGGACTCGTTGACCTCGCTGCTCCCCTCCATCACCGCGCCGTCCGCGGGAACGCTCGCGCCCGGGCGCACCAGGACCATGTCGCTCAGCCGAAGCGCGCTGATGGGCACCTCCTCCGTTTCGCCATCGCGAACGCGGGTCGCCATGGTGGGCAGCAGCTTGGCCAGCTCCTGGAGTGCCCCCTGCGCCTGGGTGACGGACCGCATCTCGATCCAGTGGCCCAGGAGCATGATGGTCACCAGAGTGGACAGCTCCTCCCAGAGCGGCATCCCGGGATAACCGAGCGTTACCGCCGCGCTGAACACGAAGGCGACCGTGATCGCCAGCGCGATCAGCGTCATCATACCGGGGAGCCGGTCCCGCAGCTCGCGCCACGCTCCCTGGAGAAAGACCAGGCCGCCGTACAGGAACACGGCGGTCCCGAACACCGGGGCGATCCACCCGTAGCCGGGCACGTGCGGCGGGGTGTAGCCCAGCGCTCGCGGCAGCATGTGACCCCAGACCAGCGTCGGAAGCGTGAGCGCCAGTGTGATCCAGAACTTGTCGCGGAACATCGCCACGCTGTGCCCGGCGTGCTTGTCGTGGCCACCGTGGCCAGGTGGCGCTCCGTGCGGCACGTGGTCCTGTCCCTGGTTCGAGTGGCGCTGATGATCGTTCATGCGATGGCTCTCCCGCTCCGGCCATTCCTGGGCAAGGTCCCTCGCTCCGCTCGGGATGAGGTCGTGACTGCCGCTCCGCTCAGCCAACCGCCCCCGCCCATCGTCCCGTCGAGCTAACCGTCACCCTAGTGATGCTAACGCGCCACGTCCATGTCCATAACACCGGGGCCGTGGCCATGGTCGTCCGCGTGCGCCCGCTGCAGCATGCTGGGCCGGACTCGCGCGTACACCGCGATTCCAGCGGGTGTGCGCGTCCCGTAGACGGACTCGAGCCTGTCAGGCAGGAACTCGAGGGAGCCGCGGATACCGAGTCCAAGGCTCGCACCGCCATACTCGGCGACCTCGCGGATATAGCCCAGCGCCAGCGACGACACCTTGTAGCGCGTCTCCGGGTCGGCGGTCGGGATCACCAGCTCCTCGGCGCTCTTCTGCACCCACTCCACTCGGCCAAAGACACTGTTCCGGTCGTCGAGCTGGGCGTTGCTCTCCAGCAAGGCGCTGTGAGCGAAGGAGGGGGACGGCTCGCCTGGAGCCGTGTGCTTGTTCGCGCCGTAGACCACGGCCGTGGCCCATTCGCCCCGCAACCCGAGCTGCCGGGTGTACAGGATCGACGCGCCCAGCCGGTGCTGATTCTCCTCCGGGTGAAGCGCCTCGGGGCTGTGGAGGTAGCCATAGCTCGCGGCCAGGCTCCAATGGGGAGTGGGATTCACCGTGAGCCGGCCGCCGTAGGAGTCGAGCGCGCCGAAGTCGAAGTCGTAGCGGTCGTCATCCGGCTCGCGCCCCTGGAACCAGGTGCCTTCGAGCTGCACCGTGCGCGTAAAGACCCCGGCCGTCAGAACGCCGAACGTGATGTGGGTGGCGTCCTGCCAATGGTGCCCCAGCGGTGCAAACGGGTCATTCTGAGCCGATGGCCGGTGCATGTAGGCCACGGGACCGATGGCGGGCTCCCCCACCGGCGCCGCGAAGATCGAGACGCCGACCGCCTGCGTAATCGGCACCTCGTAGCGGGCCGACAGCTCCATGAACAGATCGTGCGGGTGCTGCCGATCGACCAGCGCAGCGCCCTGGTACGACTCCCCCGTCTGCAGCAGCAACGGGTAGCCGCGCGCGCCCACGGTGAACGGCTCCGCGCTGAGCATGCCGTGCAGGTGCAGCATGCCGGAGCCTATGGGCCGCATGGCCATGATCATCGCCCAGTTGGTGCTGCCGACCTGATCGTCGCCCCGGGAGGTGCCCTGGTGGTCGTAGTACAGATCCGCGTCGCCGTGGACCATCAGCGTCCACTGGCCCGGCATGAAGTGGTAGGCGCGCATGGGCGAGGCGTCCGGCAACCAGGAGGTTCCCGAGCCCATGCGGCTCATCGGGATGCCGAACGGGCGAGCGGCCATCCCCATGCCCGGCATGGCGGGCATAGTGTCCACCGCCGGCTTGTGCCTCATGGAGTCTGCGGACCCGGGCGCAGGCATCGAATCCGGGGCCGAGGCCGGAACGGTGTGATGACCGTGTTCCTGCGCATGAGCCGCTGCTCGAGCCCACAGGAACAGAGGTCCGAAAACGAGCGCCGCGACGAAAAGTCGGCGCCGGACCGCCCGGATGGCGGTCGCATGGTTCAGCATGGTGATCCTCCTAGTCGTGGTATCCGGGAGCCGTTTGCAGCTCCGGGCGCAGTGGGACTAGGCGATCAGTTGTGGAGGTGGTGTGTGGGGCGGAGAAACAGCCGAATTGGCCCGCTCGCCATCGAGATCGAGTCCAACGCGATGCTCCTGCGCGCCGCAGGCGACAGCACTCGATGAGGCGAGGGCGGTCGTGGCGAACCCGGCGCACGGAGCGACCCGCGCGCACTCTGACGCTGGGCAATGGGGGCAACTGTGGTCGTGCCGGTCGGTCCACGCGGCCGGGCTTTGGCCGTGGACCATCGCCATTGACGCCGAGTGATCGTCATGACGGCCACCCAGCTCATGCCGCGCGCAGTGGGGCCGTTGCATGAGTTCCAGGCCGGCACTCGGCGTGGCTACGATGCCCACCAGGAGCATCGATAGACGGACGGCCCGCCGGAGCCATCGGGTGCGCGAAGCGGCCGACATGACCGGACCATAGGCGTACTGAAGGGCGGATGCAACGCGGACTGATAGAGGGGCTACACGGACAGGGCGGGATTCGAACCCGCGATACGCTTTTGACGTATACACGCTCTCCAGGCGTGCGCCTTCAACCACTCGGCCACCTGTCCCGAGGTGCGGCGAGGGGGCAACCTAGCGGGATTCCGGGAGAGCGTCAACGCGATGAGTCACCCTGAGCGGAGCGAAGGGGGCATGCCCAGGCGCATGCCCCCTTC
>DATEJD010000154.1:0-11643 GCA_035278325.1 Gemmatimonadales bacterium
TGCCGCGCCACCAGCTCGACCGTCACCTCGCCCCCGAGGCCGAGCGTCGACTGGAGCTCGCGGAGCCGCGCGGTGACGGCGCGGGCACGCTCGAGATCGACCGCGAACGCGCCGGCGCGATCGGGATACTCGGTCCACCGCGCCTGCACGGCCACGTGCCCGCGGTCGAAATTGCGGCGGAGCCGCTCGCGCAGCTCGCCTTCCAGTCCGCTCAGGTCGGACGGGAGTTTGGGCGCCAGATTGAAGTAGCGATGGTTGACCGTCCGGATTTCGACCCGGAGCCGCCCGCCGCCCACGGGGCCCTCCGCCGCGCCGAACCCCGTCATGCTGTTGGGCAACGAGCCTCCATGACCCCGGGAAAGCCCGGAAATTTACTCGGAACAGGGCCCGACTGGTAGGATCCCACCTGGGAATCGGCGGACCGGGGCTCGATGGCTCACGCGCCATCCAATGCCGTTCACAACGCGCCTCAAGCTTGACATACAAGCTCAATCATTACTGCTGCTTACGAGCGACAGATCATCCGGCTCGTGAGCTCAGACCGCTAGTTCAGGAACTCCCACCTCACGCCGAAGTTGCTGCCGTAGTTGGGCAGCCGGAACCCGGGAACGTAGGTCAGCTTCGATGCCGAGATGTTGTCCCGATTCCAGTAGATCATGAAGCTCTGCAGCTGGATGGCCAGCTGGGTGGAGAAGAAGGTGGCGCCGCGCAGGTTGATGGGATTGCCGAGCGCGTCCCGTCCGATGGTCCCCCGCCCCCAGGCTTCCATGCTGAGTTGCGCCTTGAGGTCGAACGTGCCGCTGGGAAAGCTGCGCCAGAACTTCGACCGGATGGTCGCGGTGGTGAGCGAGTGGGTGGGCGGCACGCCGTCGACGGTGCCCTTGGTGGGATCGCTGTACCAGGACTCGAGCGTGATCCACTGCACCGGCGCCACCCGGGCGCTCACGGTGATCCAGTCGACATCGGACGAGGGCGCGAGTGATGGGATCTGGAGGTAGTCGGCGTAGGCGAAGGGACTGAACGCCGAGGTCCGCTGGTACGCCAGCTGAAGGCCCACGCGTGCGCGGTGCCAGCCGACCTGCGCCGAGAAGTCCCGCAGCTTCTGGGCGGTATCGCTGGCGATGGACGGCGCCGCCACCATATCGCCCAGGCGTGCCATCGCGGTCAGCGCAATCCCCCGCGCCGGCTCGAGCCCCGCCGCGAGCGATACATACCGGCTGGTTCGGCCGCCGAAGTGATGCTGGAGCACTCCTTCGGCGCTCGCGGCAAGCGGGCCCACCGGCGCGAGGCCGAGCGTGGCCCGGAGATCGAGCGGCGTCCACCGGGTGCGATGAAACCCCGACGCGCTGAGCGAGTAGGCCGGCGCCCGGTAGGACACCATGCCGCCGATCTGATTGATCTGCTGATCCACGCCCGCGCCGTCCCACGCGGACCGCGCGTAGATGACATCCAGCCCGGCCCCCATGCCGTCGTCGCGCGAGCGGAGGGCCGCACGGAACTGCGCATCGGTGCGGGTGGCGGTATACCCCATTCCGATGGTGTCGCTGGGGGTGACACCAGCAATGGTGAACGGCTGCCGCTTGGGGCGGGCGTGCACCAGCTGATACTGGATCCCGAACCGGTGCGAGGGGACGTAGCTGCCCTGCCCCCACACCTGCGTGTTCGAGTAGTTGCTGGCGGTGCCGCTCGCCGTGGGCGAGTCGAGGTAGTCGGCCGCGAGCGCGAAGCCCACGCCCACGGGGAACCGCCGCTCGAGGTCCGCCTCGTAGCGCGCGAAGTCCCGGTCGCCGCGGGCAATCGCCACCCGCGAGCGCGGCGCGACCCGGTCATGACGCCGGGTGAACAGATACACCCTGATGAGGCCGGGCCATCGCTCCACTTCGACCCGGTCGAGAAAACTGATGGAGAAGAGCGATGGATCGACCGCGAGGCTGTCCACCCCGGCCGCCACGTACGGCATGCCGTCGAGGTAGTACTCGGCGGAGCTGGCGCCGCGCCCCTGCAAGTCCACCAGCTCCGGCCGGCCGGTGAAGCCGCCGCGCCAGAGGTAGACGCCGGGCACCTGCGAGAGCAGGTCGCCCACCGTGGCGCCGTTCATCCATTCGATCGAGTCGCGGGTAAAGACGATGCGGGTGAGCGCGGGCCGGGGTCCCGGCGCCGAGAGATCCGGCATCACCGGCACCCGTACCTCCTCCAGCTCGACGGCCTGGAGGTAGCGGGCGGTGTAGTCCACGGTGTCGGCCAGGGTGTCGCTGGCGGTGGTATCCTCGAAGATCTGGGCCCGGGCATCACGGGCAACGATCGCGAGGCAGGCCAGCAGGACGGCCGCGATCCTCGCGATCAGCGGGCCTCCGAACCCTGCCGGCCGAGGACGAACTCGCTGAAGAGGCGCACCCCGATCCCGGTCGGGCCCTTCACCCGGGTCGCGTCCTCGCGGTCGGTGTAGGCCGTGCCGGCGATGTCGAGGTGAACCCAGGGAAATCCGTCCACGAACTCCCGCAGGAACCACCCGGCCGAGATGCTGCCGGCGGGCCGGCCGCCGGCGTTCTTCACGTCGGCGATGTCGGACTTCATGAGATCGCGGTACTCGTCCCACAGCGGGAGCGGCCACACCCGCTCGCCGGCCCGCTCGCCCGCCCGGCGGACTTCTTCGATGAGGGCGTCGTCCGTTCCCATTACGCCGGTGGCGGTGTGGCCCAGCGCCACGACGATGGCCCCGGTGAGCGTGGCGATATCGAGAACGCAGGTGGGCTTGTAGCGCCGCGCGTAGACCAGCGCGTCGCACAGGATGAGCCGCCCCTCCGCGTCGGTGTTGATGACCTCGATGGTCTTGCCGGAGAGGCTGGTCACCACGTCGCCCGGCTTGACCGCCGTGCCCGACGGCATGTTCTCGGTGGTCGGGATCAGGCCCACGACGTGCACCGGTGGCTTGAGGCGGCCGAGCATCTCGAAGGTGCCGAGCACGGCAGCCGCGCCCGACATGTCGTACTTCATGTCTTCCATATTCTGCGCCGGCTTGATCGAGATGCCGCCGGTATCGAAGGTCACGCCCTTCCCGACCAGCACGACCGGCGCGCCCCCGGCGCCCTTGTACTCGAGCGCGATGAACCGCGGCTCCTCCGCGCTCCCCTGGGCCACGGCCATGAGCGCGCCCATGCCCTCACGCATGATGGCGGCCTTGTCCAGCACCTTCACGGCGAAGCCGTACCGCCCGGCGATCTCCTCCGCCGTGCGGGCGACAAACGAGGGGGTGCACACGTTGCCGGGCAACACCTGGATGCCGCGCGCGGCCGTTTGCCCCGCCCCGATGGCCGCGCCGATGCGATGGCCGGCGGTGATGGCGTCGGTCCCCGTGGGGGCCAGCACGTCGACCCGCTCGAGCGCCGGCTTCTGATCCTCGGTTGGCCGCTTCATCTCGTTGTACTGCCACGCGCCCTGCGCCAGTCCCTCGGCGATCGCCTGGCCCGCCTGCGCCGGCGGAACCGAGCCGAGCGCCTCCGCGGCGACATGAAAGGCCGCCCGTGGAACGCCAAGGCTCCGCGCGCGCTTGGCCGCAGTCGAGGCGGCGCGGCGGATGCTCGTCACCGAGATCTCGTCCGGCTTGCCCAGCCCGACCAGCAGCACCCGAGGCGCGGGCCCCGGCGGATACACCAGGGCGACCTCGTCTTTCTTGCCGCTGAAGTCGCCGGCCGCGAACAGCCGGCCCAGCGCCCCGCCGGCCGCCTGGTCGACCGCGGCGAGCGAAGCAGGCAGGCCGCCCCGGCCGACGGCGATTGCCAGCAGCGGGCTCTCGAATCCCGCCGGAGCGGCGGACAGAACGGCGGTCTCGAACGGCATAAGCCCTGAATCGAGTGTGTGATGGGTGGCCGACGGGATGCAGGGCGGAAGCTAATGAGCGTCACATCCGGCGGTCAACACAGAGTCACCCTGAGCGGAGCGAAGGGGGCATGCGTTGGCTCATGGCTCCTTCGCTTCGCTCAGGATGACACCTCGCTCGGGATGACACCTCGCCCAGGATGACACCTCGCGTCTACTCCGAGCGCGCGGGCGCCGTCACCGGGCTCTGTACCCCACCGTGCGCGTGGGCTGGCCGGCGGCCGAACTTGACGGCGAGCCAGGTGCGGAAGTTGTCGAGGATCTCATACACCGTGGGAATCACCAGCAGCGTGAGCAGGGTCGACGTGATAGTGCCGCCGATCACCGCCCGACCCAGCGGGGCGCGGAAGTCGGCGCCCTCGCCGTGGCCGATAGCCACCGGGGTCATGCCGGCGATGAGGGCGAAGGTGGTCATGATGATCGGCCGGAGCCTGATCCGGCCGGCCTCGATCAGCGCCTCGCGCAGGTCCAGCCCGCGCTCCCTCGCCCAGATGGCGAAGTCGATCAGCAGGATCGCGTTCTTCACCACGATGCCCATCAGCAGAATGACGCCGATCAGGCTCATGATGTTGAGCGTGTCGCGGGTGATCCAGAGCGCCAGCACCACGCCGATGAGCGAGAGCGGCAGCGACACCAGGATCGCGAGCGGGTCGAGGAACGAGCCGAACTGCACCACCAGGATCAGATACATGAGCAGCACCGCCACCCCGAGCGCGGTGAAGATCCGGGTGAACACCTCCGCCTGGTCGCGGGTCTCGCCGCCCCAGGTGATCTCGTACCCGGGCGGAAGCTTGAGCCCGGCCAGCCGCGCCTGGATGTCGCGGGTGACCTGGGTGAGCGGCCGGCCCGACACGTTGGCCTGCACGATGACCACCGTCTCACGATCGAGGTGGTCGATCTCGGCCGGCCCGAGCCCCTGCGTGATGTTGGCCACCTGGCCCAGCGGCAGCGTCGAGGGCATGCCGCCGGGCGTGGTGCCCGCCACCAGGGGAAGCTGGGCCAGGTCGGTCACCCGCTCGCGGGCCTCGGGCGCGAGCCGCACCGTCACGTCGCGGGTTTCGCCGGTGGGGTCGACCCAGTCGCCCGCGTCGATGCCGGCGAAGGCGGGCCGGAGGGACTGCGCCACTTGCCCCACGGTGACGCCGAGTGACCCGGCCAGTCCGCGGTTGAGCTGGACCTCCAGCTCTGGCTTCTGACCTCGCGTGGAGAGACCCACGTCGACCGCACCGGGCACCTTCCGCACCTCCTCGGCCGCCTGCTGGGCCAGGGTGGTGAGCGTGCGCGCGTCGGTGCCCTTCATCTGCACCTGGATCGACTTGAGGGCGCCGCCGAAGCCGCTGGTGAACACCGAGATCTGCGCCCCACCCAGTCCGGCCATCTCGCGCCGGAGAATGGTGCCCAGCTGCTCCTGGCTGATGCTCCGGTCGGCCTTGGGGCGGAGCCGTACGTAGACCAGCGCCTGGTCCACCGATGGCGCCTTGCCCGGCACCGACGCCCCGACCGTGGTGTAGGTGTAGAGCACTTCCCCGTGCGAGCGCGCGACCCGCGCCGCGGCCTCGGCCTTGAGCCGCGTGTACTCGAGGTTGGACCCCGGTGGCGCCTCCACGGTGAGACTGATCTCGCTCCGGTCGCTGACCGGCACGAAACCCGAGCCGACGACGCCCATGCCCACCATCGCGAGCGCGCCCACGAAGGAGCCCGCCGCGAGCAGCACCATCGCCAGCCGATGGTCCAGCGCCCAGGCGATGACCGTCTTGTACCCGTCGGCCACGCGGTCGAACCAGCGGTTGAAGCGCTCCAGGGTCCGCGCGATCGGGTTCTTGCGCTCGTGGCCCTCGGTCTGCGGATCGGGCCAGTAGGCCGAGAGCATCGGGTCGAGCGAGAATGAGACGAAGAGCGACACCAGCACCGAGCACGCGATGGTGAGCGCGAACGGCTTGAACCACTGCCCCGCCACGCCGTACATGAACGCCACCGGGACGAACACCGCGACGATCGAGAACGTGGTCGCCGTGACCGCGAGGCCGATCTCGTCGGTCCCCTCGTGGCTCGCCTTGACGTGATCCTTTCCCATCTCGATGTGGCGGACGATGTTCTCGCGCACCACGATGGCGTCGTCGATCAGGATGCCGATCGAGAGCGACAGGCCGAGCAGCGACATCGTGTTGAGCGTGAACCCGAACGCCCACACCGCGATGAACGACGCCAGCACGCTCACCGGCAGCGCGAGGCCGGTGATGACCGTCGAGCGCCACGAGTTGAGGAACAGGAATACCACCAGCACCGTCAGCAGGGCGCCCTCGATGAGCGCCTCCTGCACGTTGCGCACGGCGTGGCTCACCCGAACGCCGGCGTCCTGCACCACCTCGAGCTTGGCGCCCGGCGGCATTCGTCGCTGGAGCGCGGTCACGTGGTCGTGGATCAGGTCGGTCACCTGGGTGGTGCTGTAGCCCTTGGCCTTGAGGATCTCGAGGCCCACGGCGTCGCGCCCGTTGAACAGCGCCTGCGTGCGCTGCTCCTCGGTGCCCGCGAACACCCGGGCCACCTGGTTGAGCCGGATGATCGCGCCGTTCCGCTCGGCCACCACCAGGTTGCCGAAGTCGGCCGGCGTGTCGAGCCGGCCCTTGAGCCGGATGGCCCGCTCCTCGAGCTGGCCGTTGAGCCGGCCCACGGGGGCCGCGAGGTTCTGCTGTCCCAGCGCTTGCACCACTTCGGCGACGCTGACGCCGGTGGCCTGCAGATCCGCCGGGCGGAGCTCCACCGTCATCTCGGGATAGACCCCGCCCACCACCGTCACCTGCGCCACGCCAGGCACGGTGCGGAGGTCGCGCACGATCAGCGGATCGGCCAGCAGCGTGAGCGCCGGGGGCGCCAGTCGGTCCGACGTGAGCGCGAGCGAGACGACCGAGGCCTGCGACGGATCGAACCGGGTGAGCACCGGCTCCTTCATCTCGGTCGGGAGGTCGGCCCGCTTGGTGGAGATCGCGTCGCGGATGTCCTGGCTGGCCTCCTGAATGTCCTTCTCGAAGTCGAAGAACACGATGAACTGGGCCAGGCCGTCGGTGGCGCTGGCCTGGGTCTTGGACCAGTCCAGCCCGCTGATCGAGGAGAACGACTCCTCGATGGGATCGATGATCTCGCGCTCCACGGTTTCGGGCGACGCGCCGGGGTACGAGATGGTGACCCCGATGACGGGCTGCTGGATATCGGGGAACTCGTCGGTGTGGAGATTGAGCAGCGCCGCGATGCCGAACGCGACCAGCGCCACCATCGCGGTGATGGTGACGATCGGCCGCTGGATCGCGAAATCCGAAATGAACATCAGCGACCGGCCTCTTCCTGGAGCACCCGCACCCGGCTGCCCGCGGTGACGCCCTGCGCCGAGCCGAGGAGGAGGGTGTCGCCCGCGGCGACGCCGGAGGTGACCTCCACCATCTCCGCCACATCGTCGCGGATGCCGAGCTTGACGGGCGTGTCCACCACCCGGCCGCCGGTGAGGCGATGCACCGTAGGCTCGGGGCCGTGATCATCCACCGCCGTCAACGGGACAGCGATGCCGTGCTTCGACTCGGTGGCGACCCGGCCCTGAGCGTAGAGCCCGCCGGCCAGCGTGCGGTCGGCGTTCTTGAGGCTGGCGTAGACCCGGATCTGACGCGTGTTGGGATCCACCACGGGGTTCACGCGATCGATCTTGCCGCTGAACCGGTGGTCGAAGCCGGTCACGGTGAATTCCACCGGCGTCCCGGGACGGACGCGACCGGCCTGCGCGCCCGGCACGTTGGCCTCGAGCCGCAGCGTGGTCGGATCCACGATGGAGTAGAGCGCGGCACCCGGCTGCACCACGTCGCCTTCCTTCGCCTGGCGCGCGCTGATGAATCCGGTGAACGGGGCCCGGACGGTGGCGTGCGCCAGCTCCTGCTGGGCAGAGGCCAGCCGGGCCTGCGCGTCGGCCAGCGCGCCCTCGGCGTTAGTCGCCGAGACCCGAGCGCTCTCGAGGTCGCGATCGGCCACGGCGCCGGCATCGTGCAGCCGCTCGGTGCGCGCCAGGTTGCGGCGCGCGACGTCGAGCGACGCGTCGGCGCTCCGGACGCCGGACCTGGCGGAGAGCGCGGCATCGCGGAGAGCGGCATCCTCGATCCGCGCCAGCACCGCGCCCTGCTTGACCCGGTCGCCTTCCTCGAAGTTGCTCTGGAGCACCGTGCCGCCGACCTCCGCCCGCACGGTCGCCGCGCGGTCGGGCTCGAGCGTGCCCGAGATCGGCGGGCCGCTCCGCAGCTCGGTCGGCGTGGCGACCGCGATATTCTCGCGACCCACCGTCACCACCTGCGGCGTGTCGGCGCTGTCGGCGGGCGCCTTCCCCTTGCACCCGGCCAGGATCAGCAGCGCTGCCACCCCGGTCCCCACTCGATGCACCCACGTCATGGACTCACCGTCCCCGTTTGGGTCGTCACTGTCCCGCTGGTCGGCACTCCGAACGAAGGCGCGCCGGTCGCGGGCGGCGGCGTGGCGCTGCTCGGCGGCGCGACCGTGGTCGTGGTCGTGCTGCTGACGGCCGTCGTCGCGGCCTGTCCGGAGAGCGGCAGCAGCGGCTGCAGCGCCAGTCGGATCCGCGCCACCTGAAGATCCCGCGCCGCGCGTGCCCGGGTGACCTGCGCCGTCGCCAGCTGGATGCGCTGGTCGTTGAGCTCCGTCTGGGTGGAGACCCCTTCGCGATAGCGGACCTCCGCGATCTCGTACGCGCGTTGCGCCTGCTCTTCGGTGCCGGCGCTCGCCTCCCAGGCCGCGACCGCGGACGCGAGCTGCACCTCGGCGGTCCGCGCGTCGAGATCGGATCGCTCCCGCGTCTGCTGCAGCCGGAGCCGGGCCGATTCCACGTCCGCCGTGGCCGACTCCACCTGGCCCTTGATGCGACCGCCGGTGAACAGCGGGACCGAGAGCGCGACCGACACCGTCCAGTCCGCCAAATAGTCCGTGCCGAAGGGTGAGCCGTTGCTGGGAAATCCGATGTCGGCGAAGTCCGACGACAGTACCAGCTGGGGCATCCGGGACGCGCGCGCCGTGCGGAGCGCGCCCTCCTGGGCCCTCACCGCCTCCGCGGCTTGCCGCACCGGCACACGCCCGTCGATGGTCGTGTCCCGGATGGCCGTGAGCATCGCGGTGAGCGGGCCCGCCTGGACCAGCCCCGTGTCCACCAGCTCGGTGGTAAGCGTGAGCGGTTGGCCGGTCGGCAGGTCGAGGAGCTGCCGCAGGCGATCATACGCCACCTCGCGGTCGGCCCGGCGCTGAATGACGATCGGCCGCTGATTGTCCCGCGTCACCTTGGCCCGAAGGAGCTCGAACTCCGACTGGTTGCCGACCTGCCGGGCGAGCTGGGTCTGGCTCAGCGTGGTATCGGCCTGCTCGAGCGTGGCCTCCGCGATCCGGACCAGGTGATCGTCGAGCGCGGCATCGTAGTACGCCTGGGTGACGTCGAGCAGCGCCTGCGCGCGGGCCGCGGTGAGGCCGAATTCGGCGCCACGGACGCCGGCCTCCGCGCTCGCGACCTGCCCGCCGACGCGCCCGCCGCTGAACAGCGTCTGCGACGCGGAGAGGCCGAACCGGTAGGTATTCTCCCGTCCGAACGGCAGCGTGCTGAACGCGGCGAAGGGGTCGAACCGGCTGGCGCAGGAGACGGCGCTCTCGAGGGAGTCCAGCCGCTGCTCGATCGGCAGCGTCGGATTGGGGGTGAAGCGCGCGCAGCGGGTGGAGCTGGTCGTGGTGTCGGCTCGGGCGGTGTCGCTCGCGAAGGCCGAGAACTGGCTTCGGAGCGTCCGCTGGTAGGACGCGGTGCCGCTCAGCTGGGGGAAGTAGCCGCTCCGGGCCTGGCGCCGGAGGCCCTCGTTCCTGGCCACGTCCGAGCGGGCCAGGCCTACCGCCTCGCTCCGCTGCTCGGCCAGCTCCAGCGCCTGGCCCAGCGACAGCCGGCGCGCGACCGTATCGCGGGACGCCGGCGCGGTCTGCGCGGCAACCCGCCCCGCCAGACTCAGCAGGAACAGAATCACGATCGCCTTCATGGAGAGGCTACGGGCACCGACTGCGGCAGGCCGATCGCGCGAAGGAACAGCTGGACGTACGCGTTGAGGGACTCCTCCAGCGGCGTTCGAAACATCTCCGGGATGGCATCGCGGCCCATGGCGTCGCCGAACAGCGCGCCCATGAGCATGGCCGCTGCCGCGTGCGGATCGAAGCCGGGCAGCGCCAGCCCCCGATCCTGCAGCCGCCGGAGGTAGGCCGCGAGCTCCACCGCCGCGAGGGCGGTGGGGCTCTCGACCGAGGACGAGACGAGACCCGGATGTTCCTCCATCTCGCCCATGCAGGTCCGGATCAAGGATCGGTGTTCGATCAGATGGGTGATGTGAGATCTGGCCCACGAGGTGAGCTCGGCGGCGGGGTCGACCGCCGTCTCGGGGAGCGTGCCGAGCGGCACGCCGCAGGCGGCGAGCGCGATGGCCTCCTGCAGCAGGACGTCCTTGGAGCCGAAATGCCGGAACAGGGTGATCTCGTTGACGCCGGCTTCCTGTGCGATGCGCCGGGTGGTGGCCCCGCGATAGCCCGTCGCGGCGTACACCCGCGCCGCGGCGATGAGCAGCTGGTCCCTGGGGTTCATGGGGGGCGAGTATATCAAGGGGAGACGGGCGGTGCAAGCAGGTACTTGCAGGCAGGGCAGCGTCGGCCAGCTTACGAGTCACCCTGAGCAAAGCGAAGGGGGCATCACCCGACGCACGCCCCCTTCGCTTTGCTCAGAATGACTCCGTGGCCGGGAGCCAGAGCGCGATCAGGCGTGCACCGACTTGGGGCGAGCCCGTTGCCTCACTCCGACTCCGCCGCCCGCGTCGCCGACTCCCACCGCGCGAACGCCTGCTCGAGCCCACGCCGCGCCTCCTCCAGCTCCCGGCCCAGCTCGCTCGCGCGCCGTGCGCCGTCCGCCGTGAGGTAGAGGTCCGGGTCCTCGAGCGCCGCACGCACCGCCTCCACCCGCTCCTCCCACACGGTCACGTCCGACTCGGCCTCGGCCACCGCGCGCTCGGCCCGCCGGCGATCACCGTCCCGCCGGTCCCGCTCCGGCGCGGTACGGCGACTCTGTTTCCGCTCCTTCACCTTCCGGAGCGCCTCCTCCTCGGCCGCGGCAACGGCCGCGGCGTGGGCGCGCTCGCGGCTGGCGGCCTCCCACTCCTCGAACGAGCCGGGGAAGTCGGTGATGCGCGCCTCGTGCAGGATCCAGACGCGGGTGGTCAATGCGCGGAGGAGCGAGCGGTCGTGACTCACCAGCAGCACGGTGCCGTCGTACTCGGCGACGGCGTCTTCCAGCGCCTCGATGGACTCGACGTCGAGATGGTTGGTCGGCTCGTCGAAGATCAGGAGGTTCGCGCCGGAGAGCATCATCATCGCGAGCGCGACCCGGGCGCGCTCGCCGCCCGAGAGCGTGCCGGCGCGGCGCTGCACCGCGTCGCCCGAGAACCCGAAGCGGCCGAGGTGGCCCTGGATCGGGCCCCGGCCCCAGTGCGGCCGCAGGTGCGCGATGATGTCGTACAGTGTCTCGTCGGCCGGGACCTGCGCCAGGTCCTGACGATAGTGCGCGATCCGCACCGACTCGGGGATACGAAGCTCGCCCGCGGCCAGCGGCCACTCGCCCATGATGGCGCGAAGCAGCGTGGACTTCCCCGCCCCGTTCGCGCCCACCAGCCCCACCACTTCTCCCCGCATGATCCGGCCATCGAAGCCGGCGAG
>DATEJD010000155.1:0-9081 GCA_035278325.1 Gemmatimonadales bacterium
GGCGATGTCGCACATCGCCGGCACTCTTCTGGTGGTGGATCGGGATGGCCCGGGCGCGCCTCGCGTCTACTTCCCCCGGCTTCGGCTCAGGGCGAACACGTACGCCGCCACCGCGTGGAGCTGCGCCTGCGTCAACTGTGCCCCGCCCATCGGCGGCATCACGCCGGTATGCTGCTTGGGCGCGGGCACCCCTTTCGCGATGGTCGCCTGGATCCCGGTCAGGCTGCCGTTGCTCCAGAGCCACTGATTATCGGTCAGGTCGGGGCCGAGCGGCGTTCCCTTCGCGTCGGCCCCGTGGCACCCGACGCACGTGGCGCCGCCCGCCATTCCATGAAAGACGCTGTCGCCCTGCGCGAGCATCGCGGCGGTCACGCCCTTGGCGCTGGACGGAACCGGCGGAGGCGGCGGGAGCGCTGTCGTCCCCGAGGCTGACTCGCCCGCGTTCGGGTTGATCCCTTCGGGCGGGAGCACCGGCTTGGCCGCCTGCTCACCCTGGCTCACGGCGGGTGCCGAGGTGGACTCCGGCCGAGCACGGCTCGCCAGCGCCGCCGCGCCGCGGTAGGTCACCCGCCAGATCCGCCCCCGCACGTCGTCCGAGATGTAGAGCGAGCCATCCGGCCCGAAGGCGACGCCCGCCGGCCGGTGCTCGGCCTTGCCCGGGTCCTTCACGGCTCCGGCGAACCCGTCCGCAAAGATCTCGAATTTCCCGGTTGGCTTGCCGTTGGCCATCGGCTGGAACACGACGTTGTAGCCTTCCTGCGGCGCCGGCGCACGATTCCACGAGCCGTGGAAGGCGATGAAGATCCCGCCCGCGTAGCCCGTTGGAAACTGCCGCCCCGCCGTCAGCGCCAGCGCGTTCGGCGCCCAGTGGGCCGGATACCACGCCAGCGGCCCCCGCTTGTTGGCGCACGGGCCCACCGCCTTGCCCCCGTCGCCGCCGTACTCCGGCGCCAGCACCAGCTTCTTGGCCGTGGTGTCGAAGTAGCACTCGGGCCAGCCGTAATCGCCGCCCTGCTCGACCACGAGCAGCTCCTCCGCCGGCTGCGCCGCACCGACCGGCTGCGAGTAGAGCTTCGGCCAGTTCTCGAACAGCTGGTCCCGCCCGTGCTGGGTGGCGTACACCACCTTGCCGCTCGAGTCCACCGCGATGCCGTCGGCGTTCCGGATACCGGTGGCGTACCGCTCGGCGGGGGAGAACCGCTGGCCGGTGCGGTTGGCGTCGTAGCGCCAGATGCCGCCGCGGGTCGCGAGCTCGGTGCAGGGCCGGTGCCCAGGCGAGCCCGCCATCCGGTTCTTGATCTGGCAGGCGTTGGTGGCCGAGCCGAGATCGACGTAGAGACCGCCGGCGCTATCGATCGCGAAAGGGTGCATCGGGTGGTCGCCGGTGAGCGGCAGTCCCTGAACAACGGTCTCCGCGGCGCCGCTCGGCGCCAGCTCCTCGCCCAGCCGATACCGCACGATCTTGTCGTTGGCCTCGGCGTAGACATGCCCGCGATAGACCGCGATGCCGGTGCCGCCCGCGCCGCCGCTCTGGGCGCTGTCGCCGAAGCGCACGATCCGGTCGGCCCGGCCGTCGTCGGTGGTGTCGCGCAAGGCGACGAGGAACCCGCCCGGGTGCGGCTTCTCGTTGCCGTAGTACTTCCCGCTCCAGGTGTTGACGTACACCACGCCGTTGGGCGCGACGGCCAGGTGCCGCGCGTGGCCCAGGCTGTCGGCGAAGACGGTGGCGCAGAAGCCCTCCGGCAGCGTGAGGCCGCCGTTGTCGGGCGCGCAGTCGCGGGCGGGCGCAGTGGCGACCTGCGTGCCGCCTGCGCCGCTTTCACCCCGGCGGCTTTCGTTGTTCCGGCAGCCCAGCGCGGCAATGCCGCCAGCCATGGCGACGAGGACGGCCGCGCGCGCGCCACGACCGGGCGCCGTCATGGCGCATCCCCTCAAAGACATCCAACCTGCGATCACTGGGTCCCCCTTTTGGCCGCTGTTCCTGCCTATGCGGCAGTGTAGATCGCTCGCGGAGCCTCGGCGGTAATTGCGATCACCAGCGTGCTTCCGATGAAGGTAGCTGGTCCATTCCGCCCGGCGAGTGTGGGAGGCGGGGTCGAATCATGAGTCACCCTGAGCGAAGCGAAGGGGGCATGCGTCCGGGCATGCCCCTTCACTGCGTTCAGGGTGACTCGTTTGTGTATGGCGCATTCTGCCCATCGTATCCTGCGGTTGAGCCGTGCCCTGCCGCCTGAGCCTTCGAATCCGCGAGCCATTGTGGCTGCGCGCGTCGTGCGGGTAGAGTTGTGATGCAGCTGACCCCGTATCGCCGCACTCCCTTCTCCCCCGAGACGATGCCACGCCTCACCCGCTCGCTTCCGCTCGCCTTTGCGCTCGTCCTGACGCTCGCTCGAATCCTCCCGGCCCAGGCGGAGCCTGCCGACCCGATGGTTGGCCTGAGCAATCGGGGCCACAACCGTGATCGGCCCTACGTCACCGCCGGCGATCGCGCCTACCTGATCGGCACGCAGGACGGCGACTTCCCCGACATGGGCGGTCACGTGCCGGGCGAGATGGGCGGGCTGTGGCTGCACCCGATCAAGCTGGTGGACGGCTTCTGGGTCACGGTAACGGACTCCGCGACCGGGGAGCAGTCGCCGCTGTCCGACGCCGCCGAATTCATCAACTACCCCTATGGCAATCGGCTTCGCTACGGCCCGGTGCTCGATGGCCTGGCGTTCGAGCGCTTCCAGTTCAGTCCGGATGGCCGGCAGGGCGTGGTGATCCAGTACACCGTCCACAACGGCGGGGCTCGCGCGAGGACGTTGAGCCTGGACGTCCGCGTCAAGACCGATCTCAGCCCGGTGTGGTACTCGGAACACCTCGGCATCCACGACGCGCCCGACGTGGCCGGCTGGCAGCGGACCCAACAGGTCTTCCTCGCCCGCGACCGCACGCACCCGTGGTTCGCCGTGTGGGGCGCCGCGGCTCCGGCCGAGGGACAGCCGGTGACCGTTCGCGATTCGATCCGGACCAAGGGAAGGGGAGTGACCGCGGCCTCGCGCTACCGGCTCTCGGTGGCGGCCCACGACTCGGCGACGCTCACGCTCGTGATCGCCGGCTCGGCCCGGAGCAGAGACGAAGCACTGCGGAGCTTCCGGGACATCGCTACCCATCACGGTCGCCTCCTCGACCGGCAGCGCGAGGCTTATGCGCGGCTGCTGAGCCGCGCGAGAGTGCGGATTCCCGATCCGCGCCTGCAACAGGTCTACGACTGGGTGCGCATCAACACGCAGTGGACGGTGCGGGAGATCCCGGAGCTGGGGCGCGGCGTCGGCGGCGGTCTCATGGAATACCCGTGGTGGTTCGGCACCGAGACTTACACGCTGCAGGCGCTCATCGCTTCGGGCAATCCTGCCCTCGCCAAGGAGACACTCCGACTGCTCCGCCGCCAGTCGCAGAAAACGAACGGCAACGGCCGGATCGTCCACGAGGTGACCACCAACGGCGCCGTGTCGAACCCCGGCAACAGCCAGGAGACCGCGCAGTTCATTCTCACGGTCGGCAAGCTGGTCCGCTGGACCGGCGATCTCGAATTCGCCCGGGAGATGTACCCGGCAATGACCCAGGGCCTGCACTGGCTGCTGACGGACATGGACCGGAACGGGGATCTGTTCCCCGCGGGCTACGGCATCATGGAGGTGCTGGGACTCAACGCCGAGCTGATCGATGTGGCGGTGTATACCCAGCAGGCGCTCGGAGAAACCGCGCGCGTGGCCAAACTCCTGGGCCGGGCGGCGGAAGCCGACCGATACCGGACGCAGGCGGCGCAGCTCGAGGCGAGGATCAACCAGCGCTTCTGGGTCGCCGACGACACCTCCTATGCCGACTTCTACGGCACCAGAACCCAGGCAATGAGCGCGGCGGCGGGCGCCATCAAACAGATCCGCCTCAAGGAGGAGAACGGAGACAGCCTGACGCAGCGGGATCGGGAGATGATCGGGTACTACGAGCGGCTCGGGCGGACATTCTCCACCCTGCCCGACAGCACCAGAGGGTGGATCACCAACAAGAACTGGGTGATCACCACGCCGATGGAGACCGGCATCGCGCCGGCCGAGCGGGCGCGGGTGGCGCTGGACAAGATCCGGCGGGAGAACGTCGGCGAGTACGGACCGTTTCTCTCAGCCACCGAGCGACAGGCCATGATGACCATCTCCACCGGCGTTCAGGCGGTCTCGGAAGGGAGATACGGCCGCATCGACCAGGCGATGTGGTACATGGACAAGATCGTCCAGACCTTCGGCCGGACGCTGCCGGGCTCGATCTCCGAGATGATGCCGGATTACGGCTGCTTCGTGATCGCGTGGACCAGCTACGGGATCGTGGTGCCGCTGATCGAGCAGGTGTTCGGGATCGTGCCCGATGCGCCGGGGAGGAGCATCGCCTTCCATCCTCGTGCGCCGTCGGGATGGAACGAGATGAGCATCGAGGAGCTTCCGATCGGCAGCAACACGATCTCGTTTTCCCAGGCGAGGACCGAGCGAGGCATCGAATACGAGGTGGAATCCAAGCAGGACGGATGGACCTTCACGCTCGAGGCGGACTCTTCCGCCGGTGCGCTGTACTATCTGAACGGCAGTCCGGTCGCTCCGACCGCCTCGGGCGTGCGCATGAGCGGCACCCGGAACCGTCTGCTCGTGGTTCCGGCAAAGTGAGGCGGCTCCGGTCCTTCATTCCAGCCTGAGCCTTGGCTCACCGCCCCTCAGTCAATGGCTGATACTGATCGAGCCACGCCAGCGTCTCCTGGATCAGCCGCGTGCGAGGCACGTAGTGGCTGCCGTCCTCCACCACGTACCGCTTCTGGTCCGGCGGCGTGCCGAGCAGGCGCAGCATCGGCTTCTGCGCGGTCTCGATGGGGAAGTAGAAGTCGTACCGGCCGTTGAGCATCAGGGTCGGGATCGTGATCCGGGGCAGGAAGTTGACCGGGTCCACCTCCGGCCGCACCCGCTCGAAGTTGATCCCGGCGACCAGCAGCACGCTCGACCTGATCCTGGGTTCCACCGCGGGCATGAGGCCGCCCATCGCGCCGCCCCAGCTCACGCCGTAGTAGGCCAGACGCTCGGTCGTGAGCTCGGGGCGAGTCTCGGCGTAATCCACCGCACGCCGGAGGTCCTTGGCCCACATGATGACGTGGTCGCGATAGAAGTTCGAGCTGTCGGGGACGTCCGTCGCGAGCGAGTCGCTCCGTTGGTAGGTGCCCTTATACACCGGGTACAGCACGGCGCGCCCGCTCTTCACGATGAAGTCGAACATCCGCGCCTGGAGGTTGTCGGGCGCGCGGTCGCGGATCGCGTTCGAGCCCGGGTAGTAGACCACCGTGGGGAACGGGCGTGCCCCGCGCTTCGGCAGGTACACGTAGACCAGCAGACTGTCGCCCCCATAGGCGGCGCTCATCCGCGCCAGCTCCCGTGTCCAGTCGCCTTCATCCACCCGCTCCAGCACCTTCGCATCGAGCGGCGCCCGGTCGTAGTCGTACATGCGGCGATAGACCGCGAACTCGGCGTCGGAGATCGGGCGCTCCTTCAGCAGGTCGCGGAACGCGCGGCGGAGCGGTCCCGCGGCCAGCGTGAGATTGGAGTCGCTCAGGTAGCGCACCAGCCGGATCCCGTTGGTCGCTGACCGGTCGAACGGCGGCTGGCTGTAGGCATCGTTGAACTGGTAGGGGGCGTCGTTCCATCCGCCGCCCAGGATGAAGCGCTGGTCGCCGATCGGATTGAGGCACCACTCGCGCACGTTGCCCGCCATGTCGAGCGTGCCGAACTGGCTGAGGGCATGGCTGCTGCCCACCGGGATCGGCCCGCGGCCGGAGAAGTTGCTGAGCGGGACGATCGACGCACTGTGATACACACCCGCGGCATGATTCCAGTGAACCACCGATGGCAGCGCCTTCCCCGCGAACCGCGCGAACGCGCCCGCCTCGTACCAGCTCACCCCGCCGACCGGAAAGTCCGCCTGGTCCCGCGGATACTCCCCCGCCTCCCAAGTGGACGGTCCGGGACGGCCGGTGCGGTCCGTCATGAGCCGCATCGCCTGCTCCCAGGTCAGCTCCCGTCCGTCCTTGACGAAGGGCCCTTCCCAGAATTCGCGCCGGCGATAACCGCCGCTGTCCACGAACCGCTTGTAGTCGCGGTTGGTGACTTCGAGACGATCCATGAGGTAGTCGCCGAGGCGAACCGGCTTGACGTGCTCGAAGCCGGGGTATTCGACGCCGAGCTCTCCGCCTTCGATCCGGACCATCTCACGCGGGAGCGCGTCATCCCGGTCGAGGGGGATGACCGAGTCCTGGAACGGGAGGCCCACCAGCTCCAGGGTCCGATACCCCGGCGCCTCGATCCGCAGCCGGTTGGCGTTGAGCAGTCCGCCGCCGCCGGACATGGCGATGAGGGCGCTGTCGAGCGGCGTGCGTCCGAGCAGAACCCAGGTCGAATCCGGCGCCGCGTAATCCTTGCGCCAGACCGCCGCGCCGGCCGGCCTGGTGTGAACGGTGAGGCGCCGTGCGAACCGGGGGCGGAGCGCCTCGAACAGGGAGTCGCCGGGGAGGATGCGTTCCACCCGCCGGGCGAGCTGATAGGCCGGTTCCCAGTTTCCCGCTTCGGCCAGCGCCAGGATCCGAGGCATCGCCTGCTCGCGCGCCCAGCGCCGCTCGCGGACCCGCCGCCCGGGCCCCCACCAGAGCGCGGCGCCGATCGCGAGGAGCAGCACGCCGAGTGCGACGTACAGGCCAGGCCGCCACGCGCGGCGAGGCGATGCAGCCAGTCCCACCGGCGTCGTGCCGCCGGCGGGCGTCGCGAACGGCTCGATCGCCGCCAGCAGCGCTTCGGCGGAAGCCGGCCGCTGCTCGGGATCCTTGGCGAGGCATTGCATGATCGCGTCGACGAGCGGGGTGGGGAGATCGGGCCGGATCGCGCCGAGCGGAGCCGGCGCTTGCGTCACCTGCGCGGCGAGGACCGCCTGTGGGGTCGCGCCGGTGAACGGTGGCGCGCCCGCCAGCATCTCGTAGGCCATCACGCCCGCGGCGTAGAGATCGCTCCGGCCGTCGATGTCGCGCTGCCCCGCGGCCTGCTCGGGCGGCATGTACGCCGGAGTGCCGATGGCAAGCCCGATGGTCGTGAGAGTGCCGCCCGCCACGGTGGGGCCGTCGGCCGCCGCTGTCGCCGCCTTGGCCACGCCGAAGTCCATCACCACGGCGTGGCGCCCCGTCAGCATGATGTTCTCGGGCTTGATGTCGCGATGAACGATGCCGCACTGGTGCGCGTAGGCCAGCGCGTCGAGGACCTCCTGCAGCACTCGCACGGTCTCGGGCACCGGGAGGCGGCCCTCGCGCCGCAGCCGCTGACGCAGCGTTTCGCCGTCTACGTACGGCATCACGTAAAAGAGAGTTCCGCGGTCGCTGCCCCGAGGATCGGGCACCTCGCCCGAATCGATCAGGGTCAGAATGTGCGGATGCTGGAGCCGCGCAGCGATGTGGATCTCGCGCAGGAACCGCTCGGCGCCGAGCACCGCGGCCAGGTCGGGCCGCAGCACCTTGAGAGCCACCGGCCGGCCGTGCCGCTGGTCGTGGGCGAGATAGACGGTGGCCATGCCACCCCGCCCAAGCTCGTGCTCGAGCCCGTAGCGGTCGCGCAAGGCGTCAGAGAGAAAGGCGGGGGGAGCGGCCACGGGTCCCGTCGAAGGATGCGCCCTCAATCTGATGACCCGGGCGGGCTGAGGCCAGCGCCCGGGCATCGCGCAGCCGCGAAGGTCGCGGGATGCCACGCCCACTACCTTTGACGACCCCCCTCCGGACCTCCATCTTCTCTCTGAGTCCGGCCCGTCGCCCCACTTCGCACCAAAGCCCATGGACCACGACCGCGCGCGCCAGCTGCTTGCCCGGCTCGGCCCACTCGTCGATCAGGCGCTCGATCTGCCCCCGCCCGCCCGCGAGGCCTGGCTCGCCGGGCTCCGGCGCGACACGCCGGCGCTGGCCGCCGAGCTCGAGTCGCTCCTGGCCGCCGAGGGCGGGTTGGACGGGTCAGGCTTCCTGGCCTCCTCCCCCGACGCGCTCGACGACCTGGCCCATGCCCCGCCGTCGCTGATCGGCCGCCAGATCGGCGCCTACACCGTCGAGCGCCCGCTCGGCCATGGCGGCATGGGCAGCGTCTGGCTTGGCCGGCGGAGCGACGGCCGCTACGACGCGATCGCCGCGATCAAGCTGCTCAACCTCGCGCTGGTGGACGCGGTGGGGAGCGCCCGGTTCCGGCGGGAAGGGACCGCGCTCGCGCGACTCTCGCACCCCAACGTGGCCCGGCTCTACGATGCCGGCGTGACCGACGCGGGCCAGCCGTACCTGGTCCTGGAATACGTCGAGGGGACCCGCATCGACCGCTACTGTGACGAGCAGCGGCTCGATCCCCGTGCGCGGCTCGTCCTCTTCGGGCAGGTACTCGGCGCGGTGACCCATGTACACGCCCACCGGCTGGTCCACCGCGATCTCAAGCCGTCCAACATCCTGGTCACCAGGGACGGGACGGTGAAGCTCCTCGATTTCGGCATCGCCAAGCTGCTGGACGATGGCGCCATCGCGGCGGAGCCCTCGACCCTCACCGAAGCCGCCGGCAGCCCCCTGACACCCGAGTACGCCGCGCCCGAGCAGCTGGCCGGCGAGTCGATCACGCCGGCGGTCGACATCTACGCGCTCGGCGTGCTGCTGTATGTCCTGCTCGCCGGCCGTCACCCGACCGGCGCCGCGGGACGCACCTCCGGTGAGCGGCTCCGCGCCATGCGTGAGCGCGAGCCCGTCCGCCTGAGTGACGCGGTGAGCGGCGAGGCCGCCGAGCGCCTCGGCCACCCGCTCGGGGAGGTGCGGCGGTTCTACGCCGGCGACCTCGAGCACGTGGCTTCCAAGGCGCTCCAGATCCGACCCGCGGAGCGCTACGTGACTGTCGAAGCGCTTGCCGAGGACCTGCGCCGCGTCCTCGCGCACCAGCCCGCCGCGGCCCGACCGCCGTCGTTCGGCGCCCGCGCTCGTCTCGCGGCCCGAGCACATTGGCGCGCCACGGC
>DATEJD010000156.1:0-7091 GCA_035278325.1 Gemmatimonadales bacterium
TCAGGGTGACTCCCCCGCTCACCGCCTCCGAAACCCTCCGACCCGATCAGGCATCAACAAAGGGTGGGCAGGCTCGACACGCCCGAGGAGGGTCCGCTGATGTGGACAGCCAGAATAGGATGGCTTGGCCTGGCAGCGCTGCTGGCCGGTTGCGGCGCGTCGCGCTCCAAGCCGGCTTCACCGGCGCCCGAACAGGATGCGTCCGCTCAAGCGAACGCGCCCACCCGCGAGCCGATCCGGGTGGAGATCGACAACCAGAACTTCAGCGACATGAACATCTATCTGGTCAACGAGGGCACCCATGTGCTGCTCGGCTCGGTGCCGGGCATGTCGAAGACCACACTGTCGCTGCCGCCCGCGTCGGTGAGCAGCGCGTGGCAGGTCCGCCTCATGGCCGACCCGATCGGCGGCTCCAACCCCATCCGCACGCCCACCGTGCTGGTGTCGCCCGGGCAGAACGTGTACTGGACCATCGGCTCCGATCCGGCCAACTCGTTCGTATCCGCGGGTTAGCCGGCGCCTCCCGCAAGTGTCCGCCAGTGAGTCGTGAGGCGCCGGCGATCGTGCCGGGTGGAACGGCCGAGGCCGGCGTAGTACCGTGGCAGAGGTAGTAGGACGCGAGGAGCTGGTAGTCCGCTGGACCGTGGGCGACGTGAGCGCGGAAGGATTCGAGGCATTGCGCCTGTCCATTTACGGAGCGCGCCGTGTCTTCGGCCCAACCCCTGCTTACGTGGTCTGCGTCAACAACGTGCCGCTGGGCCGCGCCCGGTCGCTCACCGGCCGCGTTCCGGCCGACACCCGGTGGCTCGACGCCACTCACCTGTTGTCCCCCCTGATCGATGCCCACACCGACGAGGGCCGCGCCGAGGGCGTAGGCTGGAAGTTCGCGCCCCTCCGACTCGCGCCGAACCGTCCCGAGCTTCACCTCGACAACGACTGCATTCTCTGGGGTCTTCCGGACGCCGTTGCTGAATGGCTCCAGGAGGGCGGCATCCGATGCCTCCTGGCCGAAGACGTCGTCACTATGCTGGGCCAATTCCAGCCGTTCTGCGGCCCCGAGCCGAGAAACTCGGGCATCCGGGGTGTCCCCGCGGCCTTCGATCTCGAGGCGGAGTTGGCCCAGATCCTGAGGGCGACCGGCATCACGCTTCGCTCCGAGCTCGACGAGCAGGGGTTGGTCACGCTGGCGTGCTCCCGCCGGGCGCCGCCCTACGTCGTCGAGCTCAACGAGGTGACGATCTGCGGCCCGTTTCCACCGCATCGTCAGTGGCTCGGACGATCGGGCGCCCACTTCGCCGGGCTCAACGCCAAACAGCTGCCTTGGGCGCATGCCGGCCGGCCCGGGGAGGCCTACATCCGGGAGCACTGGCGGCACCATCGCCCCCACCTCTACGCGGTCCTCGAGGTCGAGGATCACCCGCCTTCAAAGGAGGAATGAATGTCACGCAGCAGCAGAACGATCACCAATCACGAGGAGATCGGTCGGTAGGACGAGGCCCGCGATGCGAAACGCGGAACGGCCAGCCGCGCCACCACGCGGTCTCGCGGCGGCCGTGCACG
Organism: Gemmatimonadales bacterium; assembly: GCA_035278325.1. GTDB lineage: Bacteria > Gemmatimonadota > Gemmatimonadetes > Gemmatimonadales > GWC2-71-9 > CAVVWJ01. The sequence goes on from DATEJD010000156.1 coordinate 1,561, forward strand.
CACCCGCAAGTGAAGCGCGGCAGGCACTCGCGAGCTGGTGCCGGGCCCGGCTCCGCGGCGACCCGGGCCCCTCCTCCCTGCTCGTGGCGGCGCACCCCGATGACGAGGTCATCGGCGCCGGTATCCGACTGCTCCACGTGAGGCGCGTGACGGTGCTCCACGCAACCGATGGATCGCCGCGGAACCAACGGGACGCGCGCGCGGCCGGATGCGATAGCCGCGAAGCCTACACCCGGCTCCGCCGCCGTGAGCTGCGGGTCGCGCTCCAGCGCCGGGGATTGCCGCCGGTGCGGACCCGGCGACTCGATCTGGTCGACGGAGAGGCGGCGTTCGGTCTGGTGCAGCTGACCCGGGACCTGGCGGCGCTGTTCCGCGTGGCGGCCCCGGCCGTGGTGGTCACGCACCCGTACGAGGGCGGCCACCCCGATCACGATGCGGTTGCGTTCGCCGTGCACCACGCCTGCGCGCTCCTCCGGGACGCTGGCGTGCGCCCGCCGACGTTGCTCGAAATGACCTCCTACCACGGCATCGCCGGGCAGCTCCGGACCGGGTGTTTTCTGCCCGGCGGCGAGCCGGGTGTGCCGGTGCCACACACGGCGGCAGAGGCAACCCGGAAGCGGGAGATGCTGGCGTGTTTCGTAAGCCAGCGCCGGACCCTGGAACCCTTCGAGATCGTTCCGGAGCGATTTCGTCCGGCCCCCGCTTATGACTTCAGCCGGCCGCCCTGCGAAGGCGCGCCGTTGTACGAGCTGTTCGGATGGGGATTGACTTCGGGACACTGGAGCGAGCTGGCCGCGCAGGCCAGGCGCGAGCTCGGGCTCGCGGCCGCCGGCGGCTCACCGTTCTGAACGTAGCATTCTCGCTGGCGCAGGTCGGACCCGATTCTCCCGGCGGCGCCGAGCAGGTGCTGGGGATGCTCGATCGGGCGCTCGTCCACACGGGGCACTGCTCCTTGGTGATCGCGGCCGAAGGGTCGAAGGTGGCCGGCACCCTGGTGCAGGTGCCGCGGAGGGACGCCGCGAACAGCTACGCGGACTGGGTGGCGGCGCACGACGCTCACCGCTACGCCCTCGCCAAGGCGCTGGCCGAGTACCCCGTCGACGTGCTCCACTTCCACGGGGTGGACTTCATCGACTACCTGCCCAGCACCGAGATTCCGACGCTGGTCACTCTGCACCTTCCGCCTGAGTGCTATCGGCCGGAGGTGTTTGCGCTCCGGCGGCCGTCGCTCGAGCTGCACTGCGTCTCCCGGTCGCAGCGCCGGGCCTGCCCCCCGGGCGCGCGATTGGGTCAAGAGATCGAGAATGGCGTGCCGATCGAGCGCTTCTCGCTCCACACCCCCCGCGGCTCTCACGCGGTGGCGTTGGGACGCATCTGCCCGGAGAAGGGATTCGAGCTGGCCCTCGATGCCGCCCGCATGGCAGGCTGTGGTTTCCTGCTCGCAGGAAGGGTCCAACCCTACACGGCGCATCTACGCTACTTCCAGGAACGCATCACGCCACGGCTGGACGAGGCTCGACGGTACGTCGGGCCAGTGGGTCGCGAGGACAAGACGCGCCTGCTCGCGAGCGCCCGCTGCCTGCTGGTATCGAGCCTGATTCCCGAGACCAGCTCGCTCGTAGCCATGGAGGCACTCGCGGCCGGAACACCGGTCGTGGCGTTTCGGACCGGTGCGTTGCCCGACATCGTCGAGGATGGAATCACCGGCTTTCTCGTGGATGACGTCGAGGCCATGGCGCGCGCGATCACCAGAACGGCAGAGCTCGACCCGGAGGCGTGCCGGCGAGCGGCGCGCCATCGCTTCTCGCACACGCGCATGGTGGAGCGGTATCTCGAACGCTATCGGCGGCTGGCGGGAGCGTGAGAACCCTGGCACGGGCCGGGTTTCGGCCGGCGGTGGCCACCACGATCGACGAGTTGGAGCGCCTGACGCCTGAGTGGGAGCGACTCTGGCGCGACTGCCCATCCGCCACACCGTTTCAGTCGCCGGCGTGGGTCATACCCTGGTGGCGGATGTTCGGACGTGGGAGTCTGCGCGTGGCAATGCTCTGGTCTGAGGAGCGCCTCGCGGCGCTGGCGCCGCTGCAGGCAGACGCCACGGTCCGTCTGGTCGGGACCGGGAACAGTGATCACCTCGACGCCCTTTGCCTTCCCGGTGCGGCCCGCGAGCTGCGAGACACCCTCGAGGAGCTCCTGGCTGCCGAGCCGCGGGCTCGCGGTGTGGATCTGGTCCAGCTCCCGCCGTCCTCACCGCTCGTGGAGCTTCGGCTCGGCAGCCACAGCACCACTACGCCAGGCGAGCCGTGCCCGGTGCTGCCGCTACCCCCGGACGCGGCTGCTACGCTCGAAGATGCCGTTCCTCCGAAGGTCGTGAGGCGCGTCGTGGCGGAGCGCCGCCGCGCGGCTCGGCGCGGACCCCTCCGCGTCGAGTGGGCCGAGGGTGCGCCGATCGAAACAGCGCTGGCCATCTTCGACGACCTCGTCCGGCTCCATTCCTTCGCCTGGGCCGCGCGTGGCGCGCCCGGGCTGCTCGCCGACCGGCACGTGGTCGAGTTTCATCGGGCCGTCATCCGTCGAGCCCATCCCCTCGGCCTCGTCGAGCTTTGCCGGCTGTGGATCGGGGATGTTCCCGCGGCGGCATACTACGGACTCCGCGACCAGCGGCGGGCCTATTACTACCTGGGTGGCTTCGACCCCGAGCTGGGGGCCGTGAGTCCCGGGACGCTGGTGGTCGCCGCCGCCATCGAGTCGGCGCGCCACCGGCGCGCCGAGGCTTTCGACTTTCTTCGAGGGCAGGAGCGCTACAAGTATCGCTGGGGAGCCGTGGACGAGCCGACCGTGGTGCTCCGGAGTCGGCGATGACCGCCGTGGCAGCTGCACGCTAGTCCCTGACGAACTGCACCTCCGCCTCGACCCGCACCCGGTTGGCCACCAGCACCCCGCCGGTCTCGATCGCCTGGTTCCATTTGAGCCCCCACTCCCGGCGGTCGATCTCGGTCGAGCAGCTGAAGCCTGCCCGCTCCTTCCCCCACGGATCGTGGCCGCGCCCCTCGAAAACGCAGTCCAGCTCGACCTCTATAGTGGTGCCACGGATGGTCAGCTTGCCCGGGACCCGGAAACGGTCGCCTTCCTTCTCGAAGGACCCGTCGGCGCGATCGCTGTGGAAGTTTATGGTGGGATAGCGGTCCACGTCGAAGAAATCGGCCGACCGGAGGTGAGCATCGCGATCGGCTGAACCGGTGTCGATGCTCGCCACGTCGATCTCGACATCGACGCAGCAGCCCTGGGGATGCGCCTCATCGGCCGTCAGCGTTCCCCGGAATTGCTTGAGACGGCCGCGGACGGTCGTCATCATCATGTGCTTCACCGAGAACTCGATGCTCGAGTGGGCGGGGTCGAGCTGCCAGGTCGACGTGGCGGCGGGTGCGCTCGTTGATGTCATGGGGTCCTCCACTGTCGGGTGATCGCTCGCCGCGTCGTGCGACGGACACGCGGGCGAAGTTGTAGCACCGGTTTGCGAGGCGACTGTGATTGCGATCACCTCGAATGCGGGTGCTGGGCTTCCCAATTCCCCGACACCCTGCTGTACCTTTCCCCGAGATGTTGCAGGTCGCCTCAACCCCGAGAGGACGACATGTCCCACCTCCCCGTTTGGCGCCGCGCCCTCTCGTCCAAGGAGCCGTACAGCCGGCAATCCGCGGACAAGGCCTCACGCCTCCGCGGCGCCACCGTGACCGAAGGCCTGTGCCCCTACTGCGCGGTCGGCTGCGGCCAGCTCATCTACACCAAAGCCGGCAAGCTCATCGACATCGAGGGCAACCCGGAGAGCCCCATCAACGAGGGGACGCTCTGTCCCAAGGGCGCGAACGCCTTCCAGCTCGCGGTCAATCCGCATCGGGTAACCGAGGTGCTCTACCGCGCCCCTTACTCGGATCACTGGGAGACCCGCTCGCTGGACTGGGCACTGGAGCACATCGCCCAGCGCGTCAAGACGACGCGGGACGCGGACTTCACCGTCCGGAACGAGCATGGCCGCCTGCTCAACTCGGTCCGTTCGATCGGCACGCTGGGCGGGGCGACGATCGACAACGAGGAGAACTACCTCATCAAGAAGCTGTTCGGCGGCGGACTGGGCGTCGTATCCATCGAGAACCAGGCCAGGATATGACATAGCGCCTCGGTGCCCGGTCTGGGCGCCTCGTTCGGCCGCGGCGCGGCCACCAACTACCAGCAGGACCTCGCCAACAGCGACTGCATCCTGTTCATGGGCTCGAACATGGCCGAGGCCCATCCCGTCGCCTTCCGCTGGCCCATGAAGGCGAAGGATGACGGAGCCAAGCTGATCCACGTCGACCCGCGCTACACCAGGATGTCGGCCCTCTGCGATGTGCACGTCCAGATTCGCGCCGGCACCGACATCGCCTTCCTCGGTGGCATGATCAACTACATCCTGACCCACGACCGCTGGTTCAAGGAGTACGTCCTCCACTACACCAACGCGGCCACCATTATTCAGGAACAGTTCCGGGGCACCGAGGACCTCGACGGCCTGTTCAGCGGCTACCGCGGCGACCGCAGGACCGGTCGCTACGACGCCCTCGAGGGCCACTGGGGCTACGCCGGCAGTCCGGAGCACCAGGAGGAGTGGATCGGCACCACGCCCATGTATCACATGCTCCGGCAGGAGCTCGGCATGCACGGGCACAGCCTGGACTCGGGTCCCACCGCGCATGCGGGCACCCGGCGGGAGATGTCGGCCTTCGCGGAGCAGGAGCGGCTCACCGATCCCACCCTGCAGGATCCCCATTGCGTCTTCCAGATCCTCAAGCGCCACTTCGCCCGGTACACGCCGGAGATGGTGTCCGAGATATGCGGCTGCGCGCCGGAGGAGCTGGTACGGGTGGCGGAGCTGCTGTGCGCCAACTCCGGACGCGAGCGCACCAGCGCGGTGGTCTACGCGGTCGGTTGGACCCAGCATACCACCGGAGTGCAGACCATCCGCACCGCGTCCATCCTCCAGCTCCTCCTCGGCAACATGGGCCGGCCGGGCGGCGGGATCATGGCGATGCGCGGCCACTCCACCATCCAGGGATCGACCGACCTGGCGACACTGTACGACACGCTTCCCGGCTATCTGCCGCAGCCCTGCGCCGACGAGAAGCACGCGACGCTCGACGCCTACGTCGAGCAGGAGGGGCAGCCCACCGGCTACTGGGTGAACTTCCGCAAGTTCGTCGTGAGCCTCCTCAAGGCCTGGTACGGCGACGCCGCGACGCCGGAGAACGATTTCGCCTTCTCCTGGCTCCCGCGCCCGGACGCCGACTACTCCCAGCTCCCCTACTTCAATCGCATGGCGAACGGCGGGGTCAAGGGCTACTTCCTCTTCGGCCAGAACCCGGCCGGCGGCGCTCCGAATGCCCGCCTGCACCGCGCGGGGCTCCGCAACCTGGACTGGCTGGTGGTGGTCGACTGGTTCGAGATCGAGAGCGCCGTGTTCTGGAGGGACGATCCCGGCGGTCCACCGCCCTCCG
>DATEJD010000157.1:0-3976 GCA_035278325.1 Gemmatimonadales bacterium
TCTGGAGGACGCCATGTCGCACCGCCTGCTCCGCACCACCGACAGCCCCGGCCCCGCCCTCGCCCGGGTTACCCTCGCCCTCATCTTCTTCCCCCACGGCGCCCAGCACGTGCTCGGCTGGTTCGGCGGCTACGGCTTCCACGGCACGCTCCAGTGGATGACCGGCACGCTGGGGTTTCCCGCGCCGCTGGCGACAGTGGCACTGGTGATCGAGCTCGTGGCGCCGTTTGCCCTCCTGGCCGGCTTCGGGGGCCGAGTGGCCGCGCTCGGCCTCGTGGGCCTGATGCTCGGCGCGCTCACCACGCACGTGTCCAACGGATTTTTCATGAACTGGTTCGGCAATCTCCCGGCGGGCCAGGAGGGATACGAGTACCACATCCTGGCGATGGCGCTGGCCGGTACCGTCGCGCTCCAGGGCAGCGGCGCCTGGTCCGTCGATCGGGTCCTGGGCCGACGAGCCGCGGCCGCCCCGGCCCCGGCTCGGCGCGCCTCGCTGGCCGCCTGAGGTCCGGGGCGGGGCCTTTGCGGGGGCCTTCGCGGTCGGCGCTAGTGCGCGCCGACCATGGCCTCCTTGCTCAGCAGCAGCTCGCCCTCGGTGACATCGGGCGACGCCAGGTTGTCCTTGAGCGGATCGCTCTTCACGAACTCCGCGGCGCGCCGGGTGGACTCCTGCACCCCGGTGCGATCCTCGAAGATCGAGATGGTCACCAGCTCCCGGTCGTTACTGGTGAGCACGTAGTAGCCGTGAAACCCTCGGATATTCTGCAAGGTGTGGACGAACTTCTGCTCCAGTCGCTGCTTGAGGCCGGAGAAGGCCTCGGCCGGCTTGGAGAGGTTCTTGAGCTCGTAGCGCCGGATGGTTGCGTACATGGGTCCTCCCGGAGGTGGAGAGGGATACGAAAAACCGGCAAAGCAAGGGTATGCTCAGCCGGTTTCGCGATTCGCTCGGCCCGGCGCATGGGCGACCACCTCGAATTCCGCGCCGAGCTTCATGGCATCTGAGTGGCCCCCACTATAAAGCCGAGCCCGCCACGGTCAAGCCGCGTGATCGGCCTCACGGTCCGCACCGGCCAGGTTGGCCATGCTGCGGGGAGCTCAACGGGAGGCTGCCATGACACGTCGGACAGGTAACCGGTACGAGCCCAGGCTGGTGTACGAGCTGGCCGCGCGGGTCAAGGCGCGCGGCATCGACCTCTCGCAAGCGGTGGGGCCCTGGCGTCCCGCCGGACGGGCGTCCCGTCCGGGCCGCATCATCACCAACGAACACATTCAGGTCGTCGTGGATACGAGCGAGCGGGCCGCGGAGGTTGCCGGCCTGCTCAACTGGTGCGGGGTGCATGAACTCAATCCTGTGCCCGAGCTCGTCCCGCGCCCGACCGAACCCGAGGAGCGCACCATGGAGAAGGTACGGGATCCCGTCTGCGGCGCGATGATCGAGCGCGAGGCCGCGGACGCGCACGCCAGCAACGGGCGGCGCGAGTTCTACTTCTGCTCGAACGTCTGCGCGGACGCCTTCGAGGCGGGACCGGATCGGTTCGTCGATGTGGAGACGCACGAGCCGCCGTTCACGCTGACTCGGCATCTGGTCGCGCCCAAGTTCGGTTCCGCGGGCAGCGGGGGCCTGGAGCATGAGCCCGGGCCGGAGCGACACGGCCGCTGAGCCACTGAGCCACGCTCGACGAGATCCGTGAGCGGCCCCGGCCTCAGCGCTCCAGCCTGAGGAGCTGGCACAGGCGCTGGGCGTCCCGTGGTGCGTGTCCGCCCCGATCGTTGTTGAAGTAGACGTAGGCGTCCTTGCCTGATCGCGCGACGGCGCCCACGCGCCGAGCCCACGTGGCCAGCTCCTCGTCGCTGAACCGACCTCCCTCGCCCAAGCCGCGGTGCATCCGCAGGTAGGTGAAGCGCGCCGTGGTCACCAAGTCCGGCTGGACGGCGCCGCCGACCGGCACACACAGCGCCACGCCCCGCGCGGCCAGCGCCCGGTAGACCTCGGGCACCTGCCAGCTCGGATGTCGCACCTCCAGCACCCAGCGGAACGAGGTCGGAAGGTCGGCCAGGAATGCGTCCAGCGCCACTTGGTCGAGGTGGAACTGTGGCGGCAGCTGCACCAGCAGCGGGCCCAGCTTCGAGCCCAGCGCGCCCGCCTGCTCCAGGAAGCGGGCCAGCGGCTCCCCGGCTCCCCTGAGCCGGCGATAATGGCTGACCACGCGGGTCACCTTGACCGCGAACAGGAAGTCGTCTGGCACGGCGGCCGCCCAGCGGGCCCAGGTGTCCGGTGACGGTGGCCGATAGAACGGATTGTTGAGCTCGACGGTCCGGAACCGGGTCGCGTACCAGGTCAGCTCATCCCGCGCCGGCAGGCCGGGCGGGTAGAACTCGCCGCCCCGCCAGTGCCGGTAGACGTATCCCGACGTCCCGATCCAGATCTCCGCCATGCCCTCCTCGCTCCCCTGCCCGGTGGGCACGGCGCTTGCCCCCATCGACGGCAGGCCACTCTTTCAGGGAATCCTCGCGCTGCAAGGCTCGGCGCGGCGACGACCTGCATCACCGGCGGAACACCGCCCGGATTCTCACCGGACAACCGTCCCAGCTCCTGCTGCGCGCCGCGCCTAGCCGCGGGGCGCCGCCGGGCTTCCCGAGAGGATCGCGAACGGCGCGGAGGCAGCCATGCCAGAGACCCAGGACCGGCAGCTGAGCGCACCAGGTTGCGCGGCGAGCCCCAGCAGGGCGGGCGGGCCTCTGGCCGGGTTGCGGATTTGGCGCTACACTGTGGTCAGGTCGTCGCTACACGGCAGTACCTCCCCGACCCGCCAGACGCTCATGAACAGACTTTCCCGGATCGCACCCGTCGTACTGGCGGCCGTCGCGATCGCCGGATGCGGCATTCCTACCCAGACCACGAACCTCGCGGGCGGCCCCGCGCCGGTCACCGTCCGCCTCGAGCCGGCCACGCCGAGCGTCGGCCAGGTGGCCGACCTGATGGTCACGAGCCCCCACGCGGACAGCATCGCGTTCGAATCCGCGAACGGACTCGACCGCTACTGGACCACGCGCGACACCCTGCGCGTCGAGCTCGACCCGAACTTCGGCGACTCGCTCCCTACCGAGCATTACGCGGTGCGGTTCGACGGCCAGCTGCTCTCCCGCCTGATGAAACCGGCCCGGATCACGGTCTGCCACGCGGGCAGCTGCGATTCGCTCTACTACGAGATTCCGGTGAGCCTGCCCGAGGCCAACCATCGCACCGTGGCGGTGACGGCGGGCTACAACACGGTGTTCGCCCGCCGGTCGCTGGTGGGCTCGCACAGCGCGGTGCTCTTCCGCGAGGCGTTGAGCAGCGGGATCTGGTCGGCCCAGGCGGAGGTGAGCGGCTCCCGCTGGAGCGGGCGCATCGCGGGCTACGCCGGGCGCGGGGAGCGGGGCGCCTCGCTCGATCTCGCGCGCGTGCTCAAACGCGCGGGCGAGCTGAGCTACGGGGTGGCGATGCACCTGGACACCGACCGGAGCGAATGGCTGCCCGAGAGCCAGAGCCCGGTGGTGGCCGACCGCACGGCCTGGCGGGCGGGCATCGGACCCAGCGTGATGCTCCGGGGCGTCACTGCCACCTCGCAGCTCGGTATCTATAACGACGGGGTGCAGACGCTACAGGTCGTGAGCACGCGGGTAAGCCTGAACGGCAACCTCACCGAGGTGCGCCTCCCGGTGAGCCTGAGCGCCGAGAAGACCTTCGCCTTTGGAGGCGGGCCGATCGTGTCGCGTCGGCGGGATGCGCTGGAGCGCCTAGTGGCGAGCGTGCACGTGGTGGACGCGTTCGCGCTCAACTTCGGCATGTCATCGCACCGGAGCGCGTGGCCCGGCGCCCAGCCGGTGGATGACTTCCGCGCCAGCGAGACCCTGTTTACGCTGGGGGGGCAGTACACGCTGAGCTGGTGAGCGGGGCGTGGGGGAGTCACCCTGCGCGGGGGAGTCACCCTGA
>DATEJD010000158.1:0-10078 GCA_035278325.1 Gemmatimonadales bacterium
CGGCGTCGGGCGCCGCGGTCCGCGCCGCCGACGCGCGTCTCGCGGCCGCCCGGGCCGCGGTGGACAATGCCCGGCTGCAGCTCAGCTACGCCACGCTGCTGGCCCCCGACGATGGGGTGGTGGCCAAGCGGAACGCCGAGCCGGGCGCGCTGGTCCAGGTCGGCCAGAACCTGCTGTCGCTGGTCCCCGAGGAGAACGTGTGGGTCACGGCCAACCTCAAGGAGACCCAGCTGGCCAAGGTTCGAGTGGGTGACGAGGCGGAGTTCACGGTCGACGCCTACCCGGGCCGCACCTTCCACGGGAAGGTAGAGAGCCTGAGCCCGGCCACCGGCGCCCGGTTCGCCCTGCTGCCGCCCGACAACGCGACCGGAAACTTCACCAAGGTGGTGCAGCGGGTGCCGGTGCGGATCGCGGTCGACACCACGTCGGACCCGGCCCATCCGCTCCGGCCGGGCATGTCGGTCGAAGCGACGATCACGACTCGCTGACGAGCCGGCCGTGGCCACTCTGGCGCTGCCGGCCCGCCCGCCGGCGCTCTCGCGCGAGGCGATCTATCGCTCGCGCTATCTGATCGCTTTCGCGGTGACGCTCGCGAGCGTGCTCGAGCTGGTCGACACCAGCATCGTCAACGTCGCGATCCCGCACATGATGGGCAATCTCGGCGCCACCCTGGACGAGGTGGCGTGGGTGAGCACCGGCTACATCGTGGCCAACGTCATCGTGCTGCCGCTCACCAGTTGGCTGTCCGACCGATTCGGGCGGCGGAACTACTACACCGGCTCGATTCTCCTCTTCACGCTCGCGTCGTTCTTCTGCGGCGCCGCCCGCTCGCTGGAAGGGCTGGTGCTCTGGCGGGTGATCCAGGGCATCGGCGGCGGCGCGCTCATCAGCACCGCGCAGGCGATCCTGTTCGACGTCTTTCCGATCCGCGAGCGCGCCACGGCCATGGCGATCTTCGGCATGGGCGTGATGGTGGGGCCGACGCTCGGGCCCACCCTGGGCGGCTGGATCACCGACAACTACTCGTGGCCCTGGATCTTCTACATCAACGTCCCGCTCGGTCTGCTGGCGGCCGTGCTCACGTGGCGGTCCGTGCCCGAGCCGGCCCACCTGATCCGCCGCACGAACGTGGACTGGCTCGGCCTCGCGCTCCTCATCCTCGGCATCGGCGCGCTGCAGATCCTGCTCGAGCGCGGCGAGAGCAAGGACTGGTTCGAGTCCCGTGAGATCATCGTCGAGACGATCCTGGCCGGCCTCGGCGTGGTGGCCTTCATCTGGCACGAGCTCACCACGCCGAATCCGATCGTGAACCTGCGCATCCTCCGGAACCGCCAGCTCGCGGGCGGCGTGGCCTTCGCGGTGATCCTCGGCTTCGCACTCTACTCCAGCGTGTTCGCGCTGCCGGTCTTCCTGCAGAACCTGCTGGGCTACTCGGCGTGGGACACCGGCCGGGTGATCCTTCCGGGCGCGATTGCCAGCGCGTTCACCATGGCCCTCATGGGCCGCCTGAGCGGGCGGCTCGATGCGCGCCTGCTGGTGAGCACCGGCGTCCTGCTGTTTCTGTGGTCGATGTGGCTGCACTACCACTTCACCACGGCCATCGGCATGAACGACCTGCTGCTGCCGATGGTGCTGCGTGGCGTGGGCCTCGGGTTCATCTTCGTGCCGCTCACGGGTGCCGCCGTGGCGGACCTCCGCCCCGATCAGCTCGCGCAGGGCACCGGCCTGTTCAACCTCGCGCGGCAGCTCGGCGGCAGCTTCGGCATCGCCGTGACCGCGACGCTGCTTTCCCGCTTTACCGAGCAGAGCCGCGAGGCGCTGCTGCCGCATCTCGCGGCCGGAAGCCCGTCCGCCACCACCTGGCTGCAGCAGGCCACAGCGCGGCTCGCGTCGCTGGGCAGCTCGGTCCCCGAGGCCCAGCAGCGGGCCAACGCGCTGCTCGAATCCGCGCTCCGGCAGCAGGCGTCGATGGTGGCCTTCGAGAAAGTATTCCTCACCATGGGCCTCACCTTCGTGGCGGCCTTGCCGCTCCTGCTCCTGTTCCGGGTGGGCCGGGCGCGCGGGGGTGCCTCGGCGCACTGATCCGCGCCTCGGGCCAAAATGGCTTGACATGGGGCTCCGGCCATGACATTTCCCGAGGCCGGCTGGCGTCCTCGAGGCGCGTGGCCGGCCTCCGTTCTTGTCCCCGCGTCTCTCGAGGTATTCCGTGCCCCATTCTCGTTTCATGGCGGCGGCCGCCGTCGTTCTCGCCGCCTGCGCTGGCGATCCGGCCGGCGAATCACCCAGCGTAGCATCAGGCCCCGAAATCAGCGGCGGCCTACCTGTCCTGGAGACGGCCAAGGTCGTGAGCTTGGCGACCAAGCCGGTTCCCGGTGATTTCAGCATCACCCTGCGATTCATCAACCAGCCGACCGACATCCAAGCCACCCGATTCAACGATGCCAAGGCGAAGTGGGAGAGCATCATCTCGGGTGACGTCCCATCGGTGACCGGCAGGTTTCCCGCCCGCTCCTGCGGCAACTCGTTCAAGACCCCGGGCTTTAGCGGGACGATCGACGACGTTCTGATCGACGTGCTGCTCCAGCCCATCGACGGTCCCGGAGCCGTCCTCGGCGCCGCGGGCCCCTGCCTGGTGCGGACCGAAGACAACCTGACCGCGTACGGCATCATGTACTTCGACACAGCGGACCTGGATTTCCTCGAGAGCCTGGGGTTCTTCGACGAGGTCGTCGTCCACGAGATGGGTCACGTGCTCGGCTTCGGCGTGCTGTGGAACTTCAATCGGAGCCTGCTCACCGGGGTCGGCACAGCCGATCCGCGGTTTACCGGGCCACTGGCCATCGCGGCCTACGACAAGCTCGGCGGCAGCGGGACCGTGCCGGTCGAGGGCGACGAGGGTGGCGCGGGGACGGTCAACAGCCACTGGGATGAAGCCACGTTCTTCAACGAGCTGATGACCGGCTTCCTCAACGGGAGCGCTGACGCCAATCCGCTGAGCGACCTGAGCGTGGCCGCGATGGCCGACCTGGGCTATGTGGTAAACCTCGGATCCGGTGATCGCTATCAGCTGCCGAAGAGCGGCGGTCCCAACCTCGCGCTGCAGGGCTTGGCCGGCAGCCGCCACGGCCTGGACCTCGCTCACGGGGAGGTGCTCGTCCGGCCGACGATGGTGGTGAAATAGGACGGTCAGAGGGTCGGGCGGTCGCGTGAGTCACCTGAACGCAGTGAAGGGGGCATGCCCCAACGCATGCCCCCTTCGCTCCGCTCAGGGTGACTCCGACCGTCTGACCGTCCGACCGTCGCTTTTCCCTTTCCCGCCGTATCTTTCTTCCGTGACCTTCCAGCGCAAACTCCTGTTCGGCTTTTCCCTCATGGTGCTGCCCGCGCTCCTCGTGGGGGCGGAGGCCATTCGCAGCAACGCGCTCGAGCGTCGCGCACTCGCCGCGCTGGGGCAGAGCATGGCCCGCACCCGGACCTATGCCGAGCTCGAGACCGCGATGTTCGACCAGACCGAGCTGGTGTGGCGGTACCTGAGCGGGCTGGATGACACCGCTCGGCAGGAGTTCGTGCTGACCGGCCAGGTGGTGGACTACTGGCAGAGCCGCTGGCGCGACGAGCTCAAGCCGGACGAGATGGCGCTCGCCGACGGCGTCGCGCGCATCCAGCGCGAGATCGTGCTGGTGTCGGACAGCGTCTTCCGCCTGGCCGACGCGGGCAGGCGGGTGGAGGGATATCGGCTGGCCCAGCGCGAGCTTCGCGGCCGGCTCCAGCCGGCGCTCACCCAGATGAATCGCGAGATCTACCGGCGGGCGCGGGAGTCGAGCGTGAAGGGTGCGTACACCCGGCTGGGGGAGATCCTGGCGGCCGAGGGTCGGACCCTGCTGGCCATCATCGCGCTGACCCTCGCCGTGGGCCTCGGGGCGAGCTGGGCCATCTCGCGCAGCCTGGCCCGTCCCGTGGCCGAGCTCACTCGCGCCATGGCGGTGGTGGGCGGCGGCGATCTCGACCACCCGATTCAGGCCACCTCGCGCGACGAGATCGGGGATCTGGCGCGCGCTCTCGACCGGATGACGGCCCAGCTCCGCGAGTCGCGCGAGCAGCTGGTGCAGGCCGAGAAGCTGGCCTCGATCGGCGAGATGTCGGCCGCCGTGGCGCATGGCCTCCGGAATCCACTGGCGAGCCTCCGCGCCGCGGCGCAGCTGGTGCGCCGGCATCCGACCTCGCCGTCGGCCACCGAGCACCTCGACGCCATCCTCGAGGAGGTCGACCGGCTCGACCGTCGCATCAGCCATCTGCTGAGCTTCAGCCGTCCCGCGCCCTTCCGTCCGGTGAGCGAGAGCCTGCCGCGCCTCATCGAGGAGCTGCTCCCGGCCGTGGCACAGCCGATCCGGGAGCAGCGGGTCGAGCTGGAGATGGCGGTGCCGCCCGGGCTCCCGCAGGTGCGGATCGATCCGATGCAGGTGGAGCAGGCCATCCTCGAGATCGTCTCCAACGCGCTCGACGCCATGCCGTCGGGCGGGAAGCTCCACATCGGGGCGTTCGTGGGTGACGGCGCGAGTCCCGGCGAGGTGGTGGTCGAAGTGACCGACACCGGCGGCGGCATCCCGGAGCACGTGCTGCCCTCGGTGTGCGAGCCGTTCTTCACTACCCGGCAGGAGGGCACCGGTCTCGGGCTCGCCATCGCCAAACGCTACGTGGAGCAGAACGGGGGCCGCCTGGAGATCGCGACCAGGCCGGGGGTGGGCACCACCGTGCGGGTCCGCCTGCCGAAGGAGAACGCCGCATGAGCGGGTCGACCGTGCTCATCGTCGACGACGAGCGGACCCTCGCGCGCGCGATCAAGGCGTTCCTGACCGAGTCGGGCTACGGGGCCGAGGTGGCGGGCGACGCCGAGCAGGCGATTCGCCTGCTCGAGACCATGCGACCCGACGTAGTGTTCACGGACGTGCGCCTCCCGGGCATGAACGGGATCGATCTGCTCCGGAAGATCCGGGACTTCGACGCCGCCATTCCGGTCATCATCATGACGGCCCACGGCACCATCGAGGGCGCCGTCGAGGCCGTGAAGCTCGGCGCCTTCGATTACCTCAAGAAGCCGGTGGACCTCGAGGAGCTCCGGCTCCTGGCCGACCGGGCCCGCGAGAACTCCCAGCTCAAGCAGGAGCTGAGCTACTACCGCCGGCGCGACGCGGGCCGCGACGCCAGCCTCGCGGGGGTGATCGGCGAGTCGCCGGCGATCCAGGCAGTGATGGAGCAGGCCCGCCAGATCGCGGCGCTCGACGAGACCCCGCCGGTGCTCATCACCGGCGAGACCGGGACGGGCAAGGGACTGGTCGCCCGCACCATCCACGGCGCGAGCCCCCGCGCCTCGCGTCCGTTCATCGAAGTGAACTGCACCGCGCTGCCCGCGACGCTCATGGAAGCCGAGCTGTTCGGCCACGAGCGCGGCGCGTTCACCGACGCGAAGGAATCCCGGATGGGCCTGTTCGAGGCCGCCGAGGGCGGGTTTCTCTTCCTCGATGAGGTGGGCGACGTCGAGCTGTCGCTTCAGGGGAAGCTGCTCAAGGCGGTCGAGGAGCGGACCGTGCGGCGCGTGGGCGGCATTCGCGATCGTCGGATCGACGTGCGGATTCTCGCCGCCACCAACCGGGACCTCGAGCGCGACACGCAACGGGAGCGGTTTCGCCGCGACCTCTACTTCCGGCTGGCGGTCATCATCCTGCACCTGCCCCCGCTTCGGGAGCGGGGTGAGGACGTGCTGCTCCTGGCACAGCACTACCTCGCCCGGTTCAACGCCAAGTACGGAAAGCAGGTGCGCCAGCTCGACCCACGGGCACGCGACCTCCTGCTCGCCTACCCCTGGCCGGGGAACGTCCGGGAGCTGAGCCACGTCATCGAGCGCGCGGTGCTCTGGAGCCGGGGGCCGACGCTCGATGCCGAGCACCTCTCCCTCACCATCCCGGAGGCGGCCGTAGAAGCAGCGGAGCACCTGGCCGAACCGGCGCCGGTAGCCCCGCCCGAGGCCCCGGGGGCGGCCAGCCCGAGCAGCCTTCCGCCGCCCGGAATGGACCTCGAGCGGTGGGAACGGGTCATGATCGAGCAGGCGCTCCGCGAGTGCGAAGGCAACCAGACCCGCGCCGCCCAGCGCTTGGGCATCAGTCGCGACACGCTCCGCTATCGGCTGAAGAAGTACGGGATCTCCGAGCGGGGTGGGTGAGATCACCCAACTGGGTCAGATCACCCAGAGGGCGAGGGGCTGGAATGGGACACGCCCGGACCGGCTGCAGCGCCATAGGTCGTGCCCTTGCAACGACATCGGAACATGACGAGCGCCAATGAAGATTTCGGCACGGCCCCTGCATTTGAGCGGGCGTCGTCGGGTCATTCCGAGGCCCGGCTGGGTGGTAACACCCAATGACAGTCGGGCCGCACCGGCCCCCTCTTCAAACCCTTGGAGGAATCGACCATGAAGTGGACCAAGCCCGAGGCAGAGGTCGTTGCCGTCACGATGGAAGTCACCGCCTACGTCGCGACGCTCTAAAGACAAAGTGCTGATCTGAGGGGCTCGCGAAAGCGGGCCCCTCAGTCTTTTCAGCCCACTTCTTTCCTAGAGTGCAAGTCATCCTTCTTGGTACGGCAGCCGGCGGGGGGTTCCCCCAATGGAACTGCTGGTGCCCGTCGTGCCGCGTCGCCCGCAGCGATCCGCGCCGGGCGCAGGCGCGGAGCCAGTCCTCGGCGGCCGTGAGCGCCGACGGCGAGCGCTGGTTCCTGCTCAACGCCTCGCCCGACGTGCGAGAACAGTTGGGGCGGCTGGGGCTGCCGGCGCCCCGAGGGGTGCGCCATGTCCCGGTCGAGGGCGTCGTCTTGACCGACGCCGAGCTGGACCACACGCTCGGCCTCGTGCTGCTGCGCGAGGCCCGCAGGCTCCAGGTCTCCGCGACAGACGCCGTCCGGCGGGTGATCGAGGACGATTCGCGCCTGCTGCCGGTCACCCGTGCGTTCGCCGAGGTCAGTGTGACCGAGCTGATGCCCGATCGCCCCACCGAGCTGTGCTACCGCGACGGGGCGGGAAGCGGTCTTCGGGTCACCTGCTTCCCGGTGCCGGCCGGTCCGCCGCGGTTCGCGCGCGAGGAGCGGCCCAACCATACGGTGGGGCTCGTGATCCGGGACGACCGGACGGGCGGCACCTGCGCCTTCATTCCGGGCTGTGGCGGCCTCGACGAGCCACTGATGGCCCGGCTCGCTGTGGCCGACCTGGTGCTGTTCGACGGCACCTTCTGGACCGACGACGAGCTGGTCCGCCTCGGCATCGGCGAGCGCACCGCGCGGGAGATGGATCATCTGCCCATCTCCGGACCCGACGGCAGCCTGGCCCGGCTTCGGACGCTGCCCGCCCGGCAGCGGGTCTACACGCACATCAACAACACCAACCCCATGCTGATCGAAGACGGACCCGAGCGGAGGCAGGTCGAACAGGCCGGTCTCCAGGTGGGCCTAGATGGCATGCGGTTCACCCTGTGACCGAGCCATGACCACCACGCTCACCGCCTCGCAGCTCGCCGCCCCGCCCCGTCCGCCCATCCCGGCTCTCGAGCGTCCGCTCACGCCGGCGGAGCTGGAGGGCGCGCTCCGGTCGTTCCACGGGTCCTACTACGTCCAGCATCCCTTCCACCAGCTCATGTACGAGGGGAAGCTGTCGCAGCGGCAGTTCCAGGGATGGGTGGCCAACCGGCTGGCGTACCAGCGGGTCGTGCCGCGGAAGGACGCGGCGATTCTGTCCAACTGCCCGGACCCCGAGGTCCGCCGCGAGTGGATCCAACGGATCATCGACCACGACGGCACGACACCGGGCACCGGCGGCATCGAGATGTGGATCCGGCTCGGGATCGCGCTCGGCGTGCCGAGGGAGGAGATGGAGGACGAGCGGCACGTGCTGCCCGCGGTGCGGCTCATCTGCGAGTCGTACGTGACCTTCTGCAAGAGCAAGCCATGGCAGGAGGCCTGCGCGTCCTCGCTCACCGAGCTGTTCGCACCCAAGATTCACCAGCAGCGGATCGAAGCGTTCCCGCTCCACTATCCGTGGATCCCGCCGGAGGGGCTGGACTACTTCAGGAGCCGCCTGGTGCAGGCACCGCGCGACGTGAGCCACGGACTTCGGATCGTGCGCGAGTGGGCCACGACGCCCGAGCGTCAGCGCAAGGTGTTCGAGGCGCTGGCGTTCAAGCTGGAGATGCTGTGGGCGATGATCGACACGATCCACAATGCGTATCTCGAGCCGGCTCATCCTGAACGAAGCGAAGGAGGCATACCCGAACGCATGTCCCCTTCGCTCCGCTCAGGGTGACTCCGAGGGCGACCACGGCGATGCTCGCACTCGACTCCGTCCCGCGCATCTGGCGGCTGGCCCGGCTGGACTACGACCCGGCCCGCCAGCGACCGGTGCTGCTCTACCCCGAAGGCGCCGTGCTGCTCAACGAGACCGGCAAGGCCATCCTCGAGCTGGTGGACGGGCACCGCACCGTCGCGCAGATCGCCGCCGAGCTGAGCACCCGCTACCAGACCGACGTCACGGCCGATGTAGCCGAGTACCTGGCCCATCTGGCCGAGAGAGAGCTGATTCAATGACGACCCAGGAACGACCGACCACGCTGCTGGCGGAGGTGACGCACCGCTGCCCGCTGCACTGTCCCTACTGCTCCAACCCGCTCGACCTGCTTCGGGCCGAGAGCGAGATCGGCACCGACGACTGGAAGCGGGTGCTGACCCAGGCGCGCGAGCTCGGCGTGCTCCAGCTGGGCCTGTCGGGCGGTGAGCCGATGGTGCGGAAGGATCTCGAGGAGCTGGCGGGCCACGCCAGGAGGCTGGGCCTCTACACGACGCTGGTCACCTCGGGCCTGGGCCTCACCCGGAAGCGCGCCGAGGCCCTCCGCGTGGCGGGGCTCGAGCACGTGCAGATCTCGGTGCAGGACGCCGATCCCGAGACCGCGGAGCGGATCGCCGGGGTGAGCTCGGTCAAGCAGAAGCAGGCTGCGATCGCGCTGGTGAAGGAGCTGGGGTTCGCGTTCTCGATCAATGTCGTGCTCCACCGCGCCAACCTCGACCGGATCGGCGAGATCATCGATATGGCCGCCGGCTACGGCGCCGACCGGCTGGAGCTCGCCAACACCCAATACTACGGCTGGGGCCTCAGGAACCGCGCCACCCTGATGCCGACCCGTGAACAGGTGCTCCGGGCCAAGGAGATCGCCCAGGACCGCATGCAGCGGTACAAGGGGCAGATGCAGATCACCTTCGTGCTGCCCGACTACTTCGAGGACCTGCCCAAAGCCTGCTACGGCGGGTGGGGGCGGTATTACATCGTCGTGGCGCCTGATGGCCGGGCGCTGCCCTGCCACGGCGCCTACGCCATCCCGTCACTCGAGCTGCCCAACGTCCAGGACCACTCCATCGACTGGATCTGGCACGAGTCGTCCGCCTTCCAGGCATTCCGTGGAGACGCCTGGATGAAGGAGCCGTGCCGGAGCTGCCCGCGGAAGGCGGTGGACTTCGGCGGCTGCCGCTGCCAGGCGCTCGCGCTCACCGGCGATGCCGCCAACGCCGACCCGGTCTGCACGCTGAGCCCGCATCGCCACCTGATCGACGAGGCGCTGCACGAGCACGCCGGTGCCGACGCGTACGTCTATCGCGATTTCGCTCCTGAGCCGCAGGGCGCGTGAGCGCTTCGACGACCTCGGCGATCGTCACGGAAGGGCTCGGGCGCGATTACGGCAGCGTCCGAGCCCTCGACGCGCTGGACCTCGACGTCCCGGTGGGCGCCCTGGTGGGACTGCTGGGCCCCAATGGCGCCGGCAAGACCACAGCCATGCTGCTGCTCGCGACCTTGCTCCGCCCGACGCGCGGGAGCGCCAGCGTGCTGGGACACGACGTAGTCCGCGCGCGCGGGCCGGTGCGCCGGGGGCTCGGCCTGGTGTTCCAGGAGACCAGCGTGGACGGGCTGCTTACCGTCGAGGAAAATCTGCGGTTCGCGGCGCGGCTGGCCGGCCTGGGCGGCGGCCGGATGCGGACGGCCGTCGCGGCG
>DATEJD010000159.1:0-6018 GCA_035278325.1 Gemmatimonadales bacterium
CCGATTTCGCCGCCCGTTACCGCGAGGTGGCGGCCGATCTGGCTCGGGCACGGACCTATCGGGCCGATGCGGCCGTCCTGGGTCGCCTCGAGCGGCTGACGGCGGCCGGCCACAACGCGCTCTACCGGGACGACCGGGGCACCTGGGGCCGGCTATGGATCGCGCTGGCCCGTGAGTGCCCGGCCGCGGTGATCGAGGCCAGACGCTACGTGCTGGTGGCGTTTCTCACCTTCATCGTGCCGGCCGCGGCGGGCTTCATGGTGCTGCACGAGCGGCCGGCGCTCGCCGCCGAGCTGCTCCCCGACGTGATGCTTCGCCGTGCCGAGGCGGGCCGGGCCCGGAAGGCGGCCGGCCAGGGCTATGTGACGGTCGCCCCGGAGGACCGGGCGGGGATGGCCTCCGGGATCATCACCAACAACGTTCGGGTGGCCGTGGCCTGCTTCGCGGGCGGGGTGTTCCTAGGCGTGGGCTCGCTGATCCTGCTGGCCTATAACGGCCTCGCCATCGGCGCCTTTGCCGGACACTTCGCCAATGTCGGCCTGCTCGACTACCTGCTCACCTTCATTCTGGGCCACGGCGCGCTCGAGCTGTTCGCGATCTGGGTCGCGGGAGCCGCAGGATTCCTGCTGGGGCGGTCCATCATAGCGCCCGGAACCCTGAGCCGGGCTGATGCATTGGTAGTGAGCGGGAGGGTGGCCATCCGGATGGTCGGGGCCACCGCGGTGTTGCTGGTGATAGCCGGGTTGATCGAGGGCTTTATCTCGGCGGGGGGGTACAGCGTGGAGATTCGCCTGGCGGCGAGTGCCGTCAGCCTGGCGCTGCTCGCCGCCTATCTGGCCAGCGGTCTCAGATTTCGCGCAGCATCGTCCGCATCCGGATCGCCAGCGCCTCGATTTCCCTGAGGCTCGTCACCGTGCCCGGGTCGAGCTCCGGCTCATTGAGCAGCAGCAGCTGGGTCTCCGCCAGCAGGGCTGAAAGCGGATTGGACAGATCGTGTCGGAGCTTGCTGAGGCGATCGGCATCGGACATGTGATCTAGGCCAGCGACAGGTACAACGCCCGCAGGTGATGTTCGGGCAAGCTGCGAACCGATTCCCAGAGCTCGGGTTCCGACCCGCCGCAGAAAATCTCGGCGGTCTCACGAGCCACCAGCTCCGGATCGATGAAACGGAGACGGGCCCGCCAGGTCCCGTCGTCGTCTCGGCGAACAGTCAGGTGGATGGCGATGAGCTGGTCGGACAAGCGGAGGGGGGGAAGTTCGTGGACGACGGGGTCCCGGGCGGCAGCGGAGCCGAGCCGGTATGGCTGAGCCGTCATCGCAGTACCTCCGTATGGGGTGCTGTGGTGTTCAAAGATCGTACGGGACTGCAAGTTATGCAATGCGGTACCCCCCTCTTGACTCGGCCCAGGGGGTGCTCTAAGTTGAGTTGCTTCTTGGGTCGGCAGGAAACTCCCCGTCACACCTCATGCACCGCCAGCTCCGGTCCCGGGGCCATTCATACATCGCACCTACGTCACCTTTGACCATCGCCAAGCCTGAAATAAGGGTTCTTACGTTCATTTCATCCCACCGCCCGCCGCATCGTCGGCCGGCCCCGTCCCCCTGGAGTCTCGTCCGTGGATATCGCTGAGCTGAAGCAGAAATCGGTCGCGGAGCTGCACACGCTGGCTGAGCAGTTGAACATTTCCAACTACTCCGGCCTCAGGAAGCAGGATCTCATCTTCCGCATCGAACAGTCGCTCCTCGATTCGGACACGGTCATCCGGGGCGAAGGCGTGCTGGAGATTCTGCCCGAGGGCTACGGCTTCCTCCGGAGCCAGGACTGGAATTACCTGTACGGCCCGGACGACATCTACGTCTCCCCCAGCCAGATCAAACGGTTCGACCTGCGCACCGGCGACACCGTCATGGGGCAGGTCCGCCCGCCCAAGGAAGGCGAGCGCTACCTGGCCTTGCTCAAGGTCGAACAGGTCAACTTCGAGGAGCCGGAAAAGACCAAGCACCGGATCGCGTTCGACAACCTGCGGCCGCGCTATCCCGACGCCCGCATCCGGCTGGAGCGAAAGAACGGCGACCTCAGCATGCGCGTGGTCGATCTGCTGGCGCCCCTCGGCAAGGGCCAGCGCGCCTTGATCGTGGCGCCGCCCAAGGCCGGCAAGACCATCCTGATGCAGAAGCTGGCCAACGCCATCAGCGAGAACCACCCCGAGGTGGTCCTCATCGTGCTGCTGATCGACGAGCGGCCCGAGGAAGTCACCGACATGGAGGAGAACGTGAAGGCGGAGGTCATCTCCTCCACCTTCGACGAGCCGGCCGACCGCCACGTGCAGGTGGCCGACATGGTCATCGAGAAGTCGAAGCGCCTGGTCGAGCACAAGAAGGACGTGGTCATCCTGCTCGACTCCATCACCCGCCTGGCCCGGGCGCACAACGTGGTGGTGCCGCACTCGGGCAAGATCCTGTCGGGCGGTGTGGACGCCAACGCGCTGCAGAAGCCCAAGCGCTTCTTCGGGGCGGCCCGGAACATCGATAAGGGCGGAAGCCTCAGCATCATCGCCACGGCCCTGGTGGACACCGGGAGCCGGATGGACGAGGTGATCTTCGAGGAGTTCAAGGGCACCGGCAACTCCGAGCTGGTCCTGGACCGCCGCTTGGCCGACCGGCGCATTTATCCCGCCATCGACATCCAGCGCACCTCCACCCGGAAGGAAGAGCTCCTGATGGACAAGGACGAGCTCAACCGGGTGTACCTGCTGCGGAACTTCCTGGCCGACATGCCGCCCGTGGAGGCGCTCGAGTTCCTGCTCGAGCGTATGAAGCGGACGAAGAACAACAAGGAATTCTTCGCGACGATGGCGCAGTGAGGACGATAGGACGATAGGGCGATAGGACGATAGGGCGGTTGCTGACGCCACCCTCATCCCGAGCACAGCGAGGGATCTTCTCCACGGGTATCGAAGCCCGTTCGAGTAGATCCCTCGCTGCGCTCGCGATGAGGGGCTCGCCCGACCCGCCGCCCTATCGTCCTATCGTCTTATCGCCCTATCGCCCTATCGTCCTATCGCCCTATCGCCCTTACCATTCCCCCATGCTTCCCCCCATTGGCCGCCTCCTTGCCGTCGACTGGGGCGACGTGCGCATCGGCCTGGCGCTCAGCGATGAGTCCCAGGTGATCGCAACGCCGCTCGAGACGCTGGTCCGCCGTCAGGGCAAGCGCTTTCCCATGCCGCGGTTTCTCGAGCTGGTGGAGCAGCATGCGCCGGCCGGGATTGTGGTGGGGCTGCCACTCACGCCCGAAGGCGAGGAGGGCGTGAGTGCCGCCGGCGCGCGCGAGGTAGCGGAGGCGATCGCCAGGCGAACCGGGCTCCCGCTCGAGCTCTGGGATGAGCGCATGAGCACCGCTCGTGCACTGGCGGCGATCCGGGAGCAAGGGGGCTCGACCCGGGGACGCCGGGAGGACGTGGACGCGCTCGCCGCGGCGGTGGTGCTGCAGCACTATCTCGAGTCCCGCCGCGCCCGGGAGGATGGGAGGTGACCGCGGCGGGTGAGGCAAGCCGGGTGGGACGGCGGCACCGGACGGTGACCGGAGTCGGATTCGCCGTGCTGCTTGGCGCGACCGGCTG
Organism: Gemmatimonadales bacterium; assembly: GCA_035278325.1. Classification (GTDB taxonomy): domain Bacteria; phylum Gemmatimonadota; class Gemmatimonadetes; order Gemmatimonadales; family GWC2-71-9; genus CAVVWJ01. The sequence goes on from DATEJD010000159.1 coordinate 3,624, forward strand.
CAGCGGAACCAACACCCGCGACGAGCGGGTGACCCTGTCGCCCGGTACCTCGTTCGGTGCCGTGACCGATACCCTCGCGGCCCACGGCGTCATCTCCAACCGACGGCTGTTCCGGCTCATCGCCCGGGTGCGGCGGCTCGACCGCTCGGTGCAGGCTGGCGTGTACCAGTTCTCCCCCGGCACCTCGCCCTGGCAGGTGCTCGATGTGCTCGCGAAGGGCGCGGCGGTGTCGCAGAAGTTCACCGTGCCGGAAGGACTCACCATTCCGGACGTGGCGGCGCTGGCGTCGGAGCGGCTGGGGATTCCGGAGGACTCGATCGTCGCCGCGGCGTCGGACGGGGCAGCCGCGAGTGCCATCCTGGGCTTTCCGGTGCGCTCCTTCGAGGGCTTCCTCCGACCCGAGACGTATACCCTGCCCATGGGCGTCGGCGCGAGCGACGTGGTCCGCATCATGGCGGAGAACTTCAAGACCAGCTGGCAACCGGGGTGGACCGCTCGGCTCGACTCGATCGGGATGACCGAGGCCCAGCTGGTCACGTTCGCTTCGATCGTCGAGGGCGAGGCCCGGGCGGATGACGAGCGGGAGACCATCGCGGGCGTGTACCACAACCGGCTCAGGATCGGGATGGCGCTCCAGGCCGACCCGACCATCCAGTACGCCATCTTTCTCGCGACGGGGCGGCGGAAGAGTCGACTGTACGAGAAGGATTACCAGTTCGCCTCGCCCTACAACACCTATCTGCATCCCGGGCTGCCGCCCGGGCCGGTCAACTCACCCAGCCGGCGCAGCATCGAGGCGTCGCTGTACCCTGCGCAGGTGCCGTACCTGTATTTCGTGGCGGGGCCCGACGGGCACCACCTCTTCGCGCGTACCTACGGAGAGCATCTGCGGAACATCGCCAAGGTTCGGCGAGGGCAGCCGGCGGCGGGAACCACGCCTTCCGGAAGCACGCCTTCCGGCACCACGCCTTGACGTGCAATACAGCCTCTCGAACATCCTGACTTCGAGTCACCCTGACTTCGAGTCACCCTGAGCGAAGCGAAGGGGCCATGGCCTGACGCATGGCCCCTTCGCTTCGCTCAGGGTGACTCGTAGGACGAGCGGTATTGAAACATCCTCTCAGCGTACGAGGCCGTCGCGCCCCGCACATCCGCGGTCGCCAGTATCCCCGACACCACGGCGACACCTGATCCGCCGGCGGCCCGGACCGCGGGCCAGTCCTCCGGCCGCACGGCGCCGATCGCGAGACACGGTCGGCCACCCGACAGTCCCACCAATCGCGCGAACCCTTCCGGGCCGAGCCCATCACCGGCGTCGGCCTTGGTGGTCGTGACTCGCCAGGGGCCGATGCCCCAATAGTCGGCCGCCTGGGCACCGGCCGCCTCGTCCACCGAGCCGACCGACGCCCCGATCACGAAACCGGGCGGCGCGATCGCGCGGGCGCGTGCCACCGGCAGGTCGTCGGGGCCGAGGTGCACGCCGGCCGCGCCGGCGGCGATCGCCACATCCGGCCGATCGTTCACCAGCACGGGTACGGTGAGCGTCGCGACCAGGGTCCGCGCGAGCGCCACCTGCTCCCGTGGCGACGCCTGATTGAGCCGGAGCTGGACTGAGGTCGCGCCGCCGGCCACGGCCTCCCGAGCGAGCGCGACCAGGTCACGGCCCGCCATCAGGCGGTCGTCGGTCACGAGCATCAGCCGAACCAATGCCGCTACATTAGGGGCCATGACCGTCCCCACGCCTCGCCTCCAGGGCATTCGTGGCGCCACCACCGTGGGCCGCAATGATGCGTCCGAGATTCTCGAGGCCACCGACGAGCTGCTCCGCACGCTCATCGCCGCCAACGATCTGCAGCCGGACGACATCGTGAGCGGTCTCTTCACCGTGACCCGCGACCTCGATGCCGCGTTCCCCGCCCGCGCCGCGGAAGAGTTCGGCTGGAACATCGTCGCGCTGCTTCACGCGACCGAGATCCCGGTGCCGGGCTCGCTTCCCAAGTGCATTCGGCTGCTGGTGCACGCCTACACGTCGCGGACCCGCGCCGAAATCAAGCATTGCTACCTGCGCGGAGCCACGGTTCTCCGGCCCGACCGCGCGTGACCGCCGTGCGCGTCACCGCGCGTGGCGCCGAACGCTGGGTCCGCGGGCATCCCTGGATCTACCGCAGCGACGTGATCGCCGGCGATGCTCCCCCCGGCGTGGTGCCGGTGCAGGACCCGCGCGGCCGGTTCATCGGCCAGGCGCTGCACTCCCCTGCCTCGGAGATCCGCCTCCGGCTGCTCGAGCGCACCGATCGCCCGATCGACGATGCCTGGTGGCGTGAGCACCTGGCAGCGAGCGCGGGCCGCCGCACCGGCATCGATGCCACGGCCTGGCGCCTGGTCCATGGCGAGG
>DATEJD010000160.1:0-3063 GCA_035278325.1 Gemmatimonadales bacterium
CAACTGCGGCTGTACGCTCGACGTGTTCACCTGCCGGACCACCGATTTCTCCTGCACTTACTCTCCCCGCCTCCACCGCGAAGTCCTTGCGCTCCGGAGCCAAGGCAAGACCGCGCAGCAGGTGCTCGACGCGTTCGTGGCCAAGTACGGCGAGAAGGCCCTCATGGCGCCCAAGCCGAAGGGCTTCAACCTGGCCGGCTATCTGGTGCCCGGCGTCGCGATCGCCTCGGCCGGCGCCGCTCTCGCGATGCTGATCGTCCGTCGCCGCCGCGTGGTGGCGGCTGCCGGGCCGGCTCCTGTTCCAGGGCCGGTGGCGGAGGCGAGCCCGGAGGAACTGGAGCGCCTGCGTCGGGCTTTGGCCGAGGTCGAGGATTGATGTCGGTGGAGATCATCGCGGCGACGCTGGTCGGGTTGGCCGCGGTGTGGCTCATTCTGCAGCCGCTTGCCGCGCCCGGACGCCAGCGCGCCGAGGTGTACGAGCCGCCTGATCCGGAAGAGACGCCCAAAGGCGTGGCCCTGGCGGCGCTCAAGGAGATCGAGTTCGACCGGGAAACCGGCAAGCTGTCCGACGAGGACTACGCCTTCCTCAAGGCCAAGTACACCGGGGCGGCGCTGGAGGCGCTCCGGGCGGAGGCGCCGCAAGCCACGCCCGGTGACGTCGAGGTCTTGATCGCTGCCAGGGTTCGTGCCCTCCGCTCCGCTGCGACCTCGGCGCCACCGGGCGCGCCTTCGTGTTCGGTGTGCGGACCACGTCCGGAGCCGGACGCGGTGTTCTGCTCGACCTGCGGCCAGCGCCTGCGCGACGGCGGCGCCTGCGCCGGCTGCGGGGCGCCACTGGGCCCCGGCAGCCGGTTCTGCACGCAGTGCGGGGCCGGCGTAGCGGCCTGAATCCTAGGCGGTCAGACGGTCAGACGGTCGGACGGTCAGGCGGTCCGACGGTCCGACGGTCAGACTGGGTAACGCTCACATCCGATAGCGGAGTGAAGCGGCGACCTCGCGGCGCCAGAGCGCTCGCGGTTCGAGGGTCGGGTCCAGATCGTCGCGCGTGAACGGCGAGCTGGGGGTGACCGCCCCGCCCAGCCTCGCGACACCGCTCCACCGCCCGCCGAACGGCATCGCCAGCTCCAGCGCCGCCGCCGCCCCAAGGCGGGTTCGGGAGCCCACGTCCGGCAGCTTCCACACTTCGAGCAGCGGGCCGCCCGTCATCCGCAGGACCCCTTCGGGGCCCACCCCCGCTACCCGCACGGCGACGAAGGGCTCGGCTCCATACACGGTCAGGGCATCCTTCACCGCGGACAGTGCCTCGGCGCCTTCGAGCGCCAGGCTGCTCGAGGCATAGTGCAGCAACACCCCCACACCCACGCGGCGCCCTGCCCGGTCGAGGCCCGCCTCGATCATGGTCGGCCGATAGGGCCGGAGCGAGAGGCCGGTGGTTGGCTCGACTGCCCCGCCAGAGAACCGCGGAGCCCGGATGCCCAGGCCGAGCTCCCACTGGGCACTGGCGCGGGAAGACGCGACGAGCATGACGAGGGCGACGAGCGCCATGCGGGCATGGAAGCGTTTCATGGGATCACCGCATCTGGAGTTTGAGCCAGCCGTTGGTCACGTTGTTCTCTCCGCGGACGACCCAGTTGAAGCCCGCGTGATACTCACCCACGACGATGTCCTCGATGGCGTTGCCGATCAGATCGTCCTGGGAGGTAATCCAGGAATACGCGGCCTTCAGAATCCGCTGCAGCGCGTTGGCGCGCTTGTAGATGCGTGCGAGGGCGCTGAGGGTGCTGTCCTTCCCGCCCGTGAGGTTGGGGTAGTTGGCCTGGAGCACGCTCTGAAAGGTCTTGAACCGGTTGGCGTCGAGCCGGATCTGGCAGGCGCCGTCGTCGTCCTCGATGGCGAGGAGGCGGAGGTTCTGGTTGGGATGGGCCGCCTTGTAGCTGTCGAGCTGCACCTGGCTGAACACCAGCACGTTGCCGGTCCAATCGAGCGAGTTCTGATCGAAGACATAGGGCACGCTGGCGTGCTCCCCCACACACTGATAGCTGGTGAGCGAATCGGTGGCACCCGACTGACCCAGCACGTGGATCTCATATTCGGGGCTGCCCTTCAACCAACCCTCAAAGTCCTGGACGAAGTGGGCGGCGGTCAGATAGAGACCCGGCGGTTGCGGCGGCGGTGGGACGGGCGTGGTGCCGCCGCCGACGAACTGTGCCACTCGCGGGCCGTCGAAATCCGTCTCCACCGGCACCAGCGCGATGACCGGCGTAGCGGGCGGGCTGTCGGGGCTCAGGACCCGCCGCTTACCCCGGATATCGAAGGCCACCGGCGCCTCGTGATCCTCTCGCGCCGTGGCGACCAGGACGTCCGCCCCGCCGGTCCAGGCGGCGCGATGCGCCGGCACCGGGAGGTACATCTCCAGCGCGGGCGCCGATCGCGCGTCGGCGTCCACGGCGGCCTCCGACTCGTGGGTGGCCTTGGCCAGCGCCTGGAGGGCATGGCGTTCGGGCGACCGGAGCCAGCGCTGGAAGTGGAGCTTGTGCTCGATGACGGGCGAGCGGTCGAAGTCGGCCTTGATCGCGGCGCGGAAGGCCGGGTCGGCCAGGGCGAGGGCCACGCGGCGGGCGAGGTGCTCCTGCGCGGCGCGGCCGGCAGCCTCGTTCCGGGCGCCGCCCGAATGAGTGGCCGGGACGCCGCCAATGCCAGTGACCTGCTCATCGGGAGGCGCGGTAGGTGCGGGTGCCCTGCGATCGGAGCAGGCGCCCGCGCCGGCGAGCAGCGCAAGGATGGCGAGGTGGGACGCGCGTGACATGGCTCCTCCTTGAGTGAGTCTCTCGCGCTGACGGCGGCGCTGGGTCCGACGGCGAGGCCAACGTTAGGAGGAGCCGGGCGGGATCTACGGATCATCAATTCGCCGGAGGGAACGAAAAAGGGCGGCCATCACCGGCCGCCCTCGCACAGGTGCTTTCGATTTGGGTTATCAGCCTCGAAGCGCCGCCCGCGCCGCCGAGAGCGCGCGCTCCACCGCGTCGGCCGGCAGGTCGAGGTGGGTGACGGCCCGAACGAGCG
>DATEJD010000161.1:0-16488 GCA_035278325.1 Gemmatimonadales bacterium
CAGGCCGACCACGGTGAGCAGCGCGCCGCGGGCGCCGTCCCGCGCGAGGCCGGCGTACTGGAGCCACCGAATGGCGTTGCTCTCGCCGGCGGCGAGCGCCGCCGCATGGCGCTGGATGGCGCGCGCGTTCCAGCGCCGGACCACCTGCAGGGACCAGCCGCCGAGCGACGCGAGGATGAGCGCCAGCCCGACGCTCAGCCCGAGCTCCAGCTCCCAGGGCCCGCCGGCGGCCAGCGCGACGCCGACCACCGTCGCGGGCCCGTAGTCGGGATAGCGGACGGCGCCGATGGGCAGCACGTCGAGCGCGAACAGCTCGAGCACCACGCCCACGCGGAGACCCGCCTCCAGGTCGCCCACGATCCACCCGGCCACCGGTCCAGCCACCAGCGGACGCGAGAGCATCGCCTGCGGGACGCTCACGAGATCGAGCGCCACCACCGTGCCCCATACGATGAGCAGGACGACGGTCAGCGGATCGAGTGCGGTCATGTGATCGCTCGAAGCGGGACGGGGGTCGAGGTCGGGAGGTCCTGGGCGGTGATCTCCGCGCCCTGGGCCTCGAGCGCTACCAGGCCGCGCAGCTCGTCGTCGCTCAAATACAGATAGGGAAGCCGCTCGCGCCGGCCTGGACGATGGTGAATGCCGCCCAGGTTGATCCGGTGGACGATGTCGGGCGCGGCCCGATGGAGCGCAGCCATGGTCTCGACGTCGCCGGTGAGGATCAGCCCGCGGTGCGCGTTCCCGTTCCAGGCGGCGAGCTGGCTCCCAGCCTCGGCGACGGTCGCGAAGCGGACCTCGATCTCCGGCGGCACGGCCATCCGGTAGAGATCCTGCTCCCAGGGGCTCGCGGCCACGCCTTCATCCACCAGCGCGATGAACTCCACGCCGAGCGGGCGCCCCCAGCCGATCACCACCTGGCCGTGCACCAGCCGATCGTCCACCCGACAGAGCACGATCGCCATCAGGGCACCCGGATGGCCTTGCCGCCCGCCACCGCCGCCCGCGCCGCGGCCTCATCGAGCGGGATCGATCGGTGGAAGACGAAGTCCACCAGCATCGCCAGGTTCACGCCGGTCACCACCTTGGCGTTAGCCACGGACCGGAGCCGGTTGAGCACGGCGAACAGGCATGAGCCGCTCGCGAGGTCCACGAAGACCACCGCGGGCCCCGGGCCGACCGCGTCGGCGACGCGGTCCTCCAGCGTGCCGCGGTCGCATCCGGTGTTCGAGACGGGTTCAAGGGCGCCGGTCACTCCACTGATCTGTTCGGCCGCGTCGACCAGGGCGCCTGCCAGCCGGCCGTGGCACACCACCACCCCGCGCAACTCCTCACTCATAGTCTTCCTGGAGATACTCCCTCACCCCGCGCTGCTCCTTCATCTTCTTGATCAGCCGCGCGTTGAACGCCGCGGCGACGTCCACCCCGGAGTATCGCAGCAGATGCATCATGGCCACCACCTCGGAGATCACGGTGATGTTCTTGCCGGGGTTGAGCGGCACCACCACCCGGGGCACCGGGACGTCGAGGATCATGGTCTCCTCGCGCGCGAGCCCGGTGCGGTCGGCGTCCTTGGCGGTCTCCCAGTCCTCGAGCTGCACCACCACCTCGATGCGCTTCTGCTGGCGCACGGCCCGCACGCCGAACAGGGCCGGGATGTCGATCAGGCCGATGCCGCGGATCTCCATGTGGTGCGCCGCGAGCTCGTGCCCCCGCCCGATGAGCACGTCGTTGCCGCGACGGGTCACCTGCACCACGTCGTCGGCCACCAGCCGGTGGCCCCGCTCGACCAGGTCGAGCACGCATTCGCTCTTGCCGATGCCGGAACGCCCGATGAACAGGAGGCCCACGCCGTAGACGTCGGCCAGCGAGCCGTGCAGCGTGGTCCGCGGCGCGAACGCCTCCTCCACGATCGGCTTGATCCGGCGGTAGAACTCCGCGGTCTTGAGCTTGGACCGGAACACCGGCACGCTTCGCGCGCGGGCCAGCTCGAGCAGCTCGGCGGGCACCTCCTGCCCCTTGGTCACGAAGATGCAGGGCAGGTCGAAGCCGAAGAAATTCTCCAGCGTGAGCCGGCGGTCGGTGGCGGGCAGCGAGTTGAGATAGGTGATCTCGGTCTCGCCGAACACGTGGATCCGGTTGGGCGCGAACCGCCCGGTGTAGCCGGCCAGCGCCAGGCCGGGACTCGCGACCTCCGCCTCGGGCATCTGGCGGTCGAGTCCGAGGTCGCCGGTGAGCGCCTCAAGCTGAAGCGGGTCGCCGCGGCGGGAGACGAAGTCGCGGAGGCGGAGCATCAGCCGATCTTCGGGAGGGAGCCGCGGGAGCGGCGCGCCTTGGGATTGTCCCGGTCCTTGTCGAGCTGGCGCCGAAGCTTTTCCTCGGCGCGATCGAGCGCCGTGCGGTGATCATCCGCCTCGCCCCGCGCCACCAGCAGCTCGCCGCGCGACGCGTGCAGCCGGAGCTCCGCGGTCGCCAGGCTGCCGTCGGTGTCGAACACGACGGCGGTCTCGATGGGCCGATGGGCGAGCACGCCGAGGCGCTCCACCACCGTGCGGGCGCGCTCGCGCAACGCCTCGTTGATCTCGCAGTGGCGGGCGGTGATCGTCGTCTGCATGGCATACCCCTCCTGGCTCAGGCGGCGCCCGAGCCGGCGATGATGTCCTGGAGATGTCGCTCCGTTTCGGATGCGGTTCGCTCCCAGGTGAGACCTTCGGCGAAGTGGCGGGCGGCCGAGCCCAGCGCGGCCAGCCGGGCGGGTCGATCGGCCAGCTCGAGCATGCGCTCGGCCAAGCCGTCGATGTCACCGTGGCGCACCAGATAGCCGGTCTCGCCGTCACGCACCGAATCGCGGAGCCCCGGGCTGTCCGAGGCGATCGACGGCGTGCCGCAGGCGGCTGCCTCGATTACCGTGATGCCCCAACCTTCCTTGGGCGACGGAAACAGATTGCCCCAGGCCCGCTGAAACAAGGCGATCTTCTGCGCCTCGCTGACGAAGCCGTGAAACCGGACCGCGTTCGCGAGACCGAGGGCGGCCGCGAGCTGCTCCAGCTCGGCCCGATGGTCGCCGGTCCCGGCGATATCGAGCGTGAGATCGGCGCGCCGGCGTCGGGCCGCGGCCAGGGCCCGGATCGCGAGGGCTATTCCTTTATAACGCTTTAGCCGTCCAACGTACAAGAAGGCCGGCGATGGGGCGCGCCGGCGGTCGGCGGGCGGATGATAGCGGACGGCGTCCACCCCCGGGTGAATCACCCGCACCCGCGACGGCGGCACCCCGCGCGCCACCAGGTCGTCGCGGGTGCTCTCGCTGATCGCATGGAACCACGCGCGACGGTAGGCGGCGGCGAGCGGACGCTCGGAGGCCCACACGATCGCGGCGACCGGCCACGACGCCTCCTCGAAGGCCGTGGTGCCGAACAGGTGCGGCACGATGGCACAGAACGGCCGATCGGTCATGCCCGCCAGGTACAGCGGCAGCTTGTTGATGTCCTCCACGATCACATCGGGCCGCTCGGCCCGGATGGCGCGCCGCACGGCACCGCGCCCGAGCAGGGCGAAGCTGGATCGGCCGCCGGTCCGCTCCACCTCGATGCCATCGATGGTGGCCCGGGGCGCCGCGCCTCCCCAGCCGGAGCACACCAGCCGCACCCGATGGCCGCGCCCGGCCAGCCGGCCGAAGATCTCGAACAGGTGCACTTCGGCCCCGCCCGCGTGCGGGTTAGTCCGGTCCTGCCAATTGACGACGAGGATGTTCACAGCCGTCCGAGCGCGCGGGCGATGCCGTCCAGCACGCCGTTCACGAACGCCGGCGCGCGGGCCCCGCCGAACCAGTGGGCCAGGCGCACGGCCTCGTCGATGGCGACCTTGGGTGGCACCTCGCCCCGCCGAAGCTCGAGGATACCGAGGCGGAGGATGTTCCGCTCGATCACGGCCATGCGGCTCAGCCGCCAGTTCTCGCTGGCGCGCGCGGCCTCGGCGTCGAGCTGGCCCACGTCGGTAATGACGTCGCGCGCCAGCGCCTCGGCGCGATCGAGGATGCGGGGCTCGGGGCCGGTGAGGCGCGCCAGGCCGGTCGCGACCGCCGGGATCGGAGGCGCGCCCTGGAGCTCCCAGGCGTAGAGCAGCTGCAGCGCGCGGGCGCGGCTCTTGGTCTCGGGGCGAAGGGTCACGGTTCCAGTCCCCGGAGCTGCGCGATCACGTCCGCCGCCTGGAGCGCCGCGGCGGCGGCCTCGTGCCCCTTGTTGCCCGCGTTCCCGCCGGCCCGATCCACCGCCTGCTGCATGGTGTCCACCGTGAGCACGCCGAATCCGACCGGCAGGCCGTGCTGCACCGCGACCGCGTTGAGCCCGCGGGCCGCCTCGCCCGCCACGTACTCGAAGTGCGGCGTGTCGCCCCGGACCACGGCGCCGAGCGCCACCACACAGGCGTAGCGCCTGGTGCCGGCGGCTGCGGCCGCCGCCACAGGCAGCTCGAACGCGCCTGGCACCCACACGACGTCCACGTCCGCGCGCGCGATGCCGGCTTCGGCACAGCAGGCGAGCGCGCCCTCCAGGAGCCGGCTCGTGATCAGCTCGTTGTAGCGACTGACGAGAATCGCCACGCGGCCCACGGCGCGAAGGCGAAAGGCGAGATCGGGCACGGTCAGTGGGCGAGAAGGTGGCCGAGCTTGTCGCGCTTGACCTGCAGGTACCCGCGGTTGTTCCGGTTGGGGTCGGTGACGAGGGGCACCCGCTCGACGATCTGGAGCCCGTAGCCCTCGAGGCCCACGAGCTTGCGGGGATTGTTGGTCATCACCCGAATCGATGACAGCCCCAGATCGCGAAGGATCTGCGCGCCGATGCCGTAGTTCCGGAGGTCCGGCGCGAAGCCGAGGCGCTCGTTGGCCTGCACCGTGTCCGCGCCGCTGTCCTGCAGCGCGTAGGCGCGAAGCTTGTTGAGGAGGCCGATGCCCCGCCCTTCCTGGTCGAGATAGACGACGACGCCGCGGCCCGCCTCGGCCACCATCTCCATCGCACGATGAAGCTGGGGGCCGCAATCACAGCGCTGCGATCCAAAGACGTCGCCGGTGAGGCACTTCGAGTGCATGCGCACCAGCACGTCGGGGTGCCCGGCCACGTCGCCGAACACCAGCGCTACGTGCTCCGCCTTGTCGACGTCGTTCTGGTAGCCGATGATGCGGAACTCGCCGAGCTCGGTCGGAATCTTGGCCTCGGCCACGCGGTGCACCAGCTGCTCGGTCCGGAGCCGGTAGGCCACGAGCTGAGCCACGGTCACGAAGGTCAGCTTCTGTTCGCGCGCCATCACCTCGAGCTCGGGCCGGCGCGCCATGGAGCCGTCGGCGCTCAGGATCTCGCAGATGACGCCGGCGGGCACCAGCCCCGCCATCCGGGCGAGGTCGACGCTTGCCTCGGTCTGCCCCACCCGCTGCAGTACGCCGCCCGGCCGCGCGCGAAGCGGGAAGATGTGCCCCGGGCGGCGAAGGTCGGAGGGCACCGTCGCGGGATTGATGGCGACGTGGATGGTGGTGGCGCGGTCGCTGGCCGAGATGCCGGTGGTGACACCGAACCGCCGCTCGGCGTCGATGCTCACCGTGAACGCGGTGGAGAGCTCCTCGGTGTTCCGCTCGGTCATCTGGGGCAGGCCGAGCTGGTCGCAGCGCTCGCCGGTCAGGGCCAGGCAGATGAGCCCTCGACCGTGCTTGGTCATGAAGTTGATGGTCTCGGGCGTGACCAGCTCCGCCGCGCACACGAGGTCGCCCTCGTTCTCGCGGTCTTCATCGTCAGCCACGATGATGATCTTGCCGTTGCGCAGATCATCGATGGCCTGTTCGATCGTGCCGAAGGTGGTCATGATGTCCCCAGATCCCCCCGGGCGCGGAGCAACTCGGCGACATACTTCCCGATGGTGTCGGCCTCGAGATGCACCCGGTCCCCCGCCCGGCGCTCGCCCAACGTCGTGTGCTGTAAGGTAAACGGGATGAGCGAGATCTGAATTACGCCCGGGGTGGGCATCGCGTTGACCGTGAGGCTCACACCATCCACCGTGATCGAGCCGAGCGGGACCGACACGCGCGCCACGTCGGGCGGCACCCGGAGGTCGAGCAGGCGGGCATCCTCCCGCTGGGCCACCCGCTCGACCGACCCCACGCCGTCGACATGCCCCTGGACCAGATGCCCGCCGAGGCGATCGCCCACCTGCAGGGCCCGCTCGAGATTTAGCCTTCGCCCAATCTCGTAAGTGCTGAAATTGGTGCGATCTAGGGACGTTCGTATGATGTGGGCCGTGAAGGAGGACGGTCGGACCGCTGCCCCGCGGGGCGGGTGGTGAGGGTCAGACGGACGGACGGTTGGACCGTCGGACGGGTGGGGGCTCAGGGCCTGGACCGTGAGGCATGCGCCGTCAACGGCGACGCTCTCGCCCAGGACCAGGTCAGGCCAGGGGGTGGCGATGGTCAACTCCAGGCCGCCATCGCGCTCGGCGCGCCCGGTCACCTCGCCCAAGGCGGTGATGATCCCGGTGAACATCAGGGCCGGTCCAGCACCAGGAGGGTGTCATCGCCCAGGGCCCGACGCTCGGCGACGCGCCACCGGCGCGCGTCGGCCAAGGGAACGGTCGGGAGGCCGGCGACGGCGGGTACGGCGCTGGCCCCGAGCCATAGGGGAGACTGAACCCAGTAATAGCGGTCCACCAGGTCCTCCGCGAGGAGCGCGCCCGCGAGCCGCCCGCCGCCCTCGACGAGCAGCGACCCGATGCCCTGCTGCCGAAGCTGCTCCAGTGCGTCGGTCAGACGAGCGGCACGTACGACCGGCACCCCGGCTGCCTGAAGTGGAGCAAGGCGGGACGCCGGCGCCGATGTCAGCGTCACGACCATGGTGGGCACCTCGCGAGCGGTGCGCACCAGCTTGAGCGACGTGGGGACATCCCCATCGGCCGCGAACACGATACGGGTGGGAGGCGTCCGCGGCTGGAGCGGCCCCCGCACGGTGAGCAACGGATCATCCTCGCGGGCGGTCACTCCACCCACAGCTACGGCGTCGAAGCCGGCCCGGAGCCACTGCACGAAGTCGCGGGCGGGCTGCTCCGAGAGCCAGCGCGCGTGGCCGTTGGCGTCGGCGATGCGGCCGTCGATGGTGGTCGCGAGCTTGAGCGCCACGAACGGCCGGGACCCGTCGCGGACCTGGTGCAGGAAGCTCGCGTTCTGGGCGGCGGCCTCGTCGGCCAGGAGGCCCAGCTCGACTTGCACGCCGTGCGCCCGGAGCCACTCCGCGCCGCCCGCGGCCACGGAATTGGGATCCTGAACCGCGGCCACCACGCGCTTCACGCCCGCCGCGTGGATGGCCTGCGTACAAGGTGGCTGCTTCCCGTGATGAGCGCACGGCTCGAGGGTGCACACGAGCGTGGCCCCGCGCGCGCGCGGCCCCGCGGCGGCTATCGCGACCGGTTCGGCGTGTGGTCCGCCGTACTCCGCGTGCCAGCCCTCGCCTGCGCTCTCGCCACCGGCCAGGACGACCGCCCCGACCAGCGGATTCGGCTGCACCCTGCCCCACCCTCGCCAGGCCAGGTCGATGGCTCGCGCCATGGCCTCCTGCTCGGTCATGGCGTCAAGGCCGCGCGAAACGAACCGCGGTTGGGCCCCGGCGGACCTCACCCATCGGCCAGGTCGTGACGCCGGCCTCGGTGGCGGCCCGCTGTGCCGGCGTGACAGCGTCGGGCGGCAGCACCGCGATCATGCCGACGCCGAGGTTGAACACCTCGCGCATCTCGTCGGTCGAGATGTCGCCGCCCCGCTGCAGCGCGGCAAAGAGCGGTGGCAAGGTCCACGAGCTCGGCTCCACGATCGCTTCGCATCCCTCCGGCAGCACCCGCACCAGGTTGCCCGCGATGCCGCCGCCGGTGATGTGGGCGAGGCCGTGCACCCGGCGGATGATCGGCATGATGCTCGCGACGTAGCTCCGGTGAACGGCGAGAAGGGCATCGGCTACCGTCTGGCCGGTGTCGCCCAGCCTGTCGTCGAGCGCGAGCTTCATTTTGTCGAACACGATCCGCCGCGCCAGCGTGTAGCCGTTGGTGTGCAGGCCGCTCGATGCGTAGCCGAGCAGGACGTCGCCGGGGACGATGGCTTCGCCGTGGATGGCCTCGTCTTCCTCCACCACGCCGATGATGGTGCCGGCCAGATCGTAGGTGCCCGGCTGATACAGGCCAGGCATCTGCGCGGTCTCGCCGCCGGCCAGCGCCATGCCGTGGGTGCGGCATCCTCGAGCGATGCCCTCGACGATGCCCGCGATCTGCTCGACGCCCAGGGCCGCGCCCGCGATGTAGTCCATGAACGCGATCGGCGCGGCGCCGTGGACCAGGATGTCGTTCACGCTGTGGTTCACCAGGTCTTCGCCGACGGTATCGAACCGGCCCGCCTGCAGCGCCAGCAGCACCTTGGTGCCCACGCCGTCGGTGCTGAGGACGAGGGTCGGCTTCCGCATCCCGGCGGGCACCCGCACCATCCCGCCGAACGCGCCCACCTTGCCGACCGAAAGCGCGGTGCGGGTACCCGCGACCGCCGCGCCGATCCGGGCCTTGGCCTCGTCGGCGCGGGCGAGGTCGACGCCCGCGGCGGCGTATTCTCCCGCGGACGTCATGCCAGCGCCTCCGCCAGGCTCACGTGGGTCAGGTCTTCGAACGCATGGATCCGGCCATTCACGTCCCTGAGCGTGACGTCATCGAAGCCGCGGATGCCGAACTGCTCGACCGCGTACGAGCCCATCGTCGCGCCTACGACCATGGCACGCCGGAGATCGTCCTCGGATACCGAGCCCTTGCGGGCGAGATAGGCCATGAAGCCGCCCGCGAAGGCATCGCCCGCCCCGGTGGGGTCGAAGACGTTCTCGAGCGGGAAGGCCGGCACGTAGAACGTCCGGCTCGGCTCGATCAGCAGGGCGCCGTGCTCCCCCTGCTTGATCACGACCCGGCTCGGTCCATGCTTGAGAATCCAGCGGCCCGCGCGGTGAATGTTCCAGTCGCCGCTCAGCTCGCGGGCCTCGGTGTCGTTCACCATGAGGACGTTCACCCGGGCGAGCAGGGCCATCAGCGCCGCTTTCCTGCTCTGGATCCAGTAGTTCATGGTGTCGCACACCACCAGCTCGGGCTTGGTCACCTGTTCCAGGACGCCGAGCTGGAGCTCGGGGTCGATGTTGCCGAGGAAGACGAATTTCGCCGAGCGGAACGACGGGGGAATCTTGGGCTGGAACTGGGCGAACACGCCGAGTCGGGTCTCGAGCGTTTCGCGGCTCTGGAGGTCGTAGGAGTACTTCCCCTTCCACCGGAAGCTCTCCCCATCGGCCCGCTCGACTCCGCTCCAGTCGATGCCGCGCGCGGCCAGCCGATCGAGCTCGGCCACCGGATAATCGTCTCCCACCACCCCGACCACCTGCACCGGGTGGAGCAGCGAGCCCGCCACGCTGAAGTAGACGGCCGAGCCGCCGAGGGCGTCGGCGGTCTCGCCGAAGGGGGTGAAGATCGAGTCGAGCGCGATGCTGCCGACAACGAGCAGGCTCATCAGGTCACATCCGGTCGGGAGCGGTGATGCCGAGCAGGCCGAGGGCGTTGGCCAGGACGATGCGGGCGGCCCGCGCGAGCAGGAGCCGGGCCTGCTCGGTGGCCGGCCCCTCGGGCGCGCCGACCGCCCGGGTGTGGTGGTACCAGGCGTGCACCGTAGTCGCGAGCTCGTGGAGGTAGACCGTGATCCGGTGCGGCTCGCGCTCGCGGGCGGCCTTGTCGACGACCTCGGGGAAGGTGGTGAGCTTCTTGAGCAGCTCGGTGTCCTGGGGCGCGGGGAGCGCGGCCAAGTCGAGCGCGCCGGTCACCTGCTCCGGCTCCCGCTCGGCCGTCCGGAAGATTCCGGTCAGGCGGGCGTGTGCCATCTGGACGTAGAACACCGGGTTCTCGTCCGTCTGCCGCTTGGCGAGATCCACGTCGAAATCGAGCGGGCTCGCGCCCTTCCGCATGAGGAAGAAGTAGCGGGCCGCATCCACCCCGACCTCCTCGAAGAGATCGCGCAGGGTGACGAACTCGCCGCTCCGCTTGGACATCTTCACCTCTTCCCCGCCGCGCACCACCTTCACCAGCTGCACCAGCGCCACGTCGAAAAACTCGGGCGGGTAGCCCAGCGCGGCGAGGACCGCGCGCATGCGTGGGATGTAGCCGTGGTGATCGGCGCCCCACACGTCGATCACCCGGTCGAAGCCCCGGTCGTGCTTGTCGATGTGGTAGGCGATATCGGGCACGAGGTAGGTCAAGCTCCCATCGCTCTTCCGGAGCACGCGATCCTTATCGTCGCCGAACTCGGTGGTCCGAAGCCACAGCGCGCCTTCGGCCTCGAAGGTGAGCCCGCGGGCGCGCAGCTGCTCGAGGGCGCGTTCGACCCGGCCCGAGTCGTAGATCGCCTGCTCGGACGACATCACGTCGAAGCGCACGCCGAACTCGGCGAGGTCGCGGTCCTGCTCCTGACGCTGGATCGTGAGGGCGAGCGCGCGGCACCGCCGAATGCCTTCCTCGGTGGGCAGATCGGCGAACGCGCGGCCCTCATGCTCGAGCACCTCGCGGGCGTTCTCGCGGAGATACTCCCCATGGTAGCCACCCTCGGGGATCCTGGCGGGGTAACCGGCCGCCTCGCGCACGCGGGCCCAGAGGCTCTCGGCCACGCGGTCGATCTGCACGCCCGCGTCGTTGATGTAGAACTCGCGGGTGACGGTGTGACCGGTCCACTCGAGCAGCGCGGCGATCGCGTCGCCCAGCGCGGCACCGCGCCCGTGGCCCACGTGCAGCGGGCCGGTCGGGTTGGCGGAGACGAACTCGACGTTCACCTTGAGCCCCGCGGCCGTGGTCGAGCGGCCGTAGCGCGGGCCCTGCTCGAGGATGGTGCGATGAGCCGAGGCGAGCTGGTCCTGCGCCAGCCAGAAGTTGATGAAGCCGGGGCCCGCGATCTCGGTCCTTGCCACCAGGTCGGGCGAGAGGTGCAGCTCCTCGATCACCCGCTCGGCGGTCTTGCGCGGGTTGGCGCGCTCGCGCCTGGCCAGGATCATGGCGAGATTGGTGGCCAGATCGCCGTGGCCGGCGTCGCGGGGCCGCTCGAGCACGAACTCGACGCCGTCGGCGCCGAGGCGCGAGGCCACCCTCGCGAGCTCGGCGCGGAGTGCGTCGCTCACTCGGAGGCGGCCTTCTTTGACGATTTCGTCTCGGTCGGTTTGGTATCGGCCTTGGGCGCCGGCGTGGCGTCCGACTTCCCGGCCTTGTCAGCCTTGGCGCTGGCGTCGGGCTTGGACTCGGCGGCCGGCTTGTCGGACTCGGCCTTGCGCGGACCCTTGCCGTCCTTGCCGTAGTCGGTGATGTAGAAGCCGCTGCCTTTGAAGACCAGGCCGGCGCCGCCGGAGATCTTCCGGGTGGCCGTCTTGCCACACACCGGACACTTGGCGCGGGGCTTGTCGGTCATCTTCTGGAATTTCTCGAACACGTGTCCTTCGGGGCACTGGTATTCGTAGGTCGGCATCGGCGCTCGCTGGGGTAAACGAAATCAGCGATGAAAGTTAGCCGATTTTGGGAGGCTCTTCAAGGCGAAGGACTGTCGGTGCCGCCCTACTCACCACCATTCACCGCGCTCAACTCCTCACGTACCTCAAAATCACCGGTCACAAAGTTGGCCTCCTCATCAATTTCAATGTCGAGCTCCTCCGGCACGGCATGAGACGCGTCCTGAACGGCTGAGGAGGCCTTCGTGTCCTTCGTGCATTCGTGGTGAATCATCACTGAAGGCTGCACCACATCGGAGCCATAGCGCGATGCCGGCCCACGCACGCCGGTGCCCGCCTACGCCGGCCGATACACGCCCCACACATCCCGCAGGGTGTCGCTGATCTCCCCCAGGCTGGCTCGCGCTCGCACCGCGTCCAGGATCGGTGGCATCAGGGGCGTCGTGCCTTGGGCGGCCGCACGGAGCGCGGCGAGAGCACCCTGCACCGCTCCGGCATCTCGCCGCCGGCGAGTCTCGGCCAGCCGGGACTTCTGCTGCGCCTCGAGCGCCGAGAAATCGGGCGTCTCGATCGTCGGTGGTGGGGAGCCGTCGCTGAAGCGATTGACACCCACCACTACCATCTCGCCCGACTCCTGGGCCTTCTGGATCTCGTACGCGCTCCGGGCGATGGCCTCTTGAAAGAAGCCGCGCTCGATCGCGCGCGCCGCCCCGCCGAGGGCGTCCACCTCGGCGATGAGCGCGCGGGCTCCCGCCTCGATTTCGTCGGTCAGGCTCTCGACGTACCAGCTCCCCGCCAAGGGATCCACCACCTCCGCCACGCCGCTCTCGTACCCGATCACCTGCTGGGTCCGAAGCGCCAGCGTCGCGCTCTGCTCGGTGGGGAGCGCCAGGGCCTCGTCGTAGCCGTTGGTGTGGAGCGACTGGGTGCCGCCCAACACGGCGGCGAGCGCCTGCACGGTCACGCGGACCACGTTGGTGAGCGGCTGCTGGGCCTGCAGGGTCACGCCGCCGGTCTGGGTGTGGAACCGGAGGCGGCCGGTCGCGTCGCCGGCGCCGAATCGCTCGCGCACGAGCCGGGCCCAGAGCCGCCGCGCGGCGCGGAACTTGGCCGCTTCCTCGAACAGATTGTTGTGGCTCGCGAAGAAGAACGAGAGCCGGGGCCCGAACGCGTTGACGTCCAGGCCAGCGTCGACCGCCACCCGCACGTACTCGAGGGCGTTCGCCAGCGTGAAGCCCACTTCCTGCACCGCGGTCGCCCCGGCCTCGCGCATGTGGTAGCCGCTGATCGAGATCGGGTTGAAGCTCATCCCCTCGTCGCTCACGAAGCGGAAGATGTCCGCCACGAGGCGGAGCGACGGCGCGGCGGGGTAGATGTAGGTCCCGCGCGCGATGTACTCCTTGAGCACGTCGTTCTGTACCGTGCCGGTGAGCTGGGCGCGCGGGACGCCTTGCTCCTCGCCCACCACGACGTACATGGCGAGCAGGACCGCGGCCGTGGCGTTGATCGTCATCGAGGTGGAGACCCGGTCGAGCGGGATCTCGCGGAACAGGTCCGCCAGGTCGTCCACCGTGTCGATGGCGACGCCTACGCGCCCCACCTCGCCTTGGGCCATCGGATGGTCGGAGTCATACCCCATCTGGGTGGGAAGATCGAACGCCGTGGAGAGGCCCATCTGGCCCGCCGCGAGCAGCCGGCGAAAGCGCTGGTTGGTCTCCTGCGCGGTCCCGAAGCCGGCGTACTGGCGCATGGTCCAGAGCCGGCCGGTGTACATGTTGGGGTAGACGCCGCGGGTGAAGGGGAACTCGCCCGGCCGGCCGAGGTCGCGCTCGGGATCGCCCCGCCAGTCGTCCGGGCCGTAGACGGACCTGGCGCTCACAGCGCGGGCTGCGACACGGCGCCGCTCACCCGGCCGGACGTCGAGACCTTCCGGATCATGTCGGCCACGAAGCCCACGTCTTCGCGGCTCCCGATCACCAGCGGCGTCCGCTGGTGCAGCTCGGCGGGCACGATGTCCAGGATCCGATTGACCCCGTCGGTCGCGCTCCCCTCCGCCTGCTCCGCGATGAACGCCATCGGGCTCGCCTCATAGAGCAGCCGGAGCTTGCCGTTCACGTTCTTGGTGTCGGCCGGATAGAGGAACACGCCGCCGCTGATCAGGTTGCGGTGGAAGTCGGCCACCAGCGAGCCGATGTAGCGGCTGTTCTTCGGCTTGAGGCCGTCCGGAATGTCGCCCTTGAGACCGCGCACCGCGACCTGCACCGCGCGGTCCCACCGCCCGAAATTGCTCTCGTTCACGCTGTAGTACTGGCCCACCCGCGGGGTCACGATGCGCTCGTGCGACAGGAGGAACTCGCCGATGGTGGGATCCAGGGTGAAGCCGTGCACGCCCTGGCCCGTGGTGTACACCAGCATGGTGCTCGACCCGTACATCACGTAGCCGGCCGCCACCTGCTGGCAACCCGGCTGAAGCACGTCCTGTTTGGTGCCCCGCCCTTCCAGGCTGCGGCGGCGGTGGATGCTGAAGATGGTGCCCACCGCGGAGTTGACGTCGATGTTGGAGGAGCCGTCGAGGGGATCGAAGAGGACCGCGTACTTGCCGACCGGATATTCGGGGGGAACCGGGATGATGTCTTCGTCTTCTTCGCTGCCCATCGCACAGACCCGGCCGGTGTGCTTGAGGCAATTCTTGATGGTCTCGTTGGCGAGGACATCCAGCTTCTGCTGCACCTCGCCCTGTACGTTTCGCTCGCCATCCGAGCCGAGGATATTGACCAGCCCCGCCCGGCGGATGGCCGCGGCGATGATCTTGGCCGCCAGGGCGATGTCGTACAGCAGATTCGACAGCTCGCCGGTGGCCTCGGGGTATCGGGTTTCCTGATCGAGAATGAACCGCTCGATGGTCGTGACCGACGTCTGCACGAACCCCCCATTGGCTGGAAAGTGACCCGTCAGCGCACGTCGTAGCTCGCGGTGCCGCCGCGGGAGGACACGGTCATCCGGACCCCGTCCGTCACCACGCTGATCGTACCCTCGCGATCGGTGCGATGGACGACGATCCCATGGGCCTCGAGCCGCTCGAGCGTGGCCGGCGCCGGGTGACCGTAGTCGTTCCTGCCGAGCGAAATGACCGCGACCGCCGGTGCCAGCGCGTCGAGCCACGCATCGCCCGTGCTGCCTCGGCTCCCGTGGTGCCCCACCTTGAGCAGGTCCACCCGACGAAGCCCGGTTGCCATGGCGGACTCGGCCGGGAAGCCCGCATCGCCCGAGAACAGCGCCTGGAAATCACCGTACTCGACCAGCAGAACGACCGAGTCTTCGTTGACGTCCTCGCCCCAGTGGCGCCACCCGGGCATCGGGTGGAGCACGGTGAAGCGCACGCCGTCGAGCGCGAAGCGCTCGCCCGCTCGCGCCGGGTGCCATGGCACGCCGTCCCGGAGGAGTCGCTCGAGGAACCCGGTGTAGCGCGGGTCGGCGACATCGGCGCCGGGCTCGAGCACCAGGCCGATGTGGACCCGGCTCATCACCGAGGACAGGCCGCCGAGATGGTCGGCGTGGGCGTGGGACACGACGGCAAGCGTGAGCGACCGGGCCCCATGCCGCTCGAGGAACGGCGCCACCACGCGGCGTCCCGCGTCGGTGCCCTCGCCGGCTGGCCCCGCATCGACCAGCACCCAGTGCCCGGCCGGCGTGCGAATCGCCGCGGCGTCTCCCTGGCCGACGTCGAGAAAATGTAACGTGAGGCTTCCGTCGTCGTCAGTCGCGGCGAAAACCGGGGCGCCTGCGAGCCCCAGCCACGCCGTGGCCGTGGCGGCCCAGGCCGCTCGCCGCGCGGCTTCGCGCGGCGTCGTGTGCGGCCGCGTGATCCAGAGCCCGGCCCCGAGAGCGAGTAACCAGGGAAGCGTCGCCGCGGCGCTTCCGCCCTCGACCAGCTGATGCCCCCCGGGCACCGCGGCCCCGGCCACGGCCACCAGCTCGAGCGCGTGCAGCATGAGACCGGCCCCGGCCGCGAACGGCCGTGCGACGGCCGGCACGATCGGCTGGATCAGCAGGCTCACCAGCACGCCGGGTACCGCCAACGCGGCGATCGGAATCGCCGCGAAGTTGAGCACGATCCCGACCGGCGCGACGGTGCCCAGCGCCCAGGCGGTGATCGGCGCGGTTGCCAGGGTGGCCCCGATCGACGAGCCGAGAGTGCGCCAGCCGAATCCCTGCCCCAGCGCGGCGTCGGTCCACCGGCTGAAGCGGGTGGCACCCCAGAGCGCCGCCGCGGAGAGCCAGCCGCCGAGGTCCAGCACCGCCCAGGGATCGATGACCAGAACGATGAGGCAGGTGGCGGCGAGCAGCTCGTCGGGCCGCACGTGGCGCTGGCGCACCCGGCAGCGCGCCAGCAGGATCGCGAGCGCGGCGGCCCGGGTGGCCGGCGCCGGCCAGCCGATGAACGCGACGTAGGCAGCGCTGACCACGGCCGAGGCGATGAGCGCGGGATCGCGCCGGACGCCCAGCAGTCGGGCGACGAGAAAGATCCACCCGCCGATGAGTCCGACATGGAACCCCGAGATCGAGAGCAGGTGAACCAGGCCCGACTGGGCGAACCGGTCCTGCAGCTCGCGATCGATCCCGCCTCGCCGCCCCAGCATGAGCGCGTCGACCAGCGGGGCACGCGAACCGTAGAGCTCGGTGCTCGCACGGCCGAGGACGGTGCGTATCCGCGCGGCGAGCGAGGGCGTCCCGGTGAGTGGATCGGCGCCGCGCACCGCGAGCGTGCCGTCGGGTCGACCGGCCGTACCGGGGCGCGGGATCCAGACGCCATCCACTCGGTGGTTCAGCCCGGCCGGAGATGCGGAGCCCGGCGGCCATCGCGCCGCCACCTCCCCGCTGCACCCCGCACCCAGCGGCTGGACCTCGGCGCGGCCACCGTCGGGGCCCACCGGCTCGACCAGCCGAACGGTGAGCCGGAGCGGCCCCGCCGGCA